>NZ_JBSGBY010000036.1:0-25552 GCF_053601505.1 Nocardia sp. NPDC004722 | reverse complement strand
ACCATCGAGCCGACCACGCCCGCACCGGAGGAGACGCAGGACAGCCCGAAGGACGCGAAAACCCCACGCACCGTGTCGATTCGACTCTCGACCGTGCTGGTCGCGGCCGCCATCGCCGCGCCGCTGGCGCTGTCGGTCACCTTCGGCGTGCTCTACGCCTCGGCGTCGTCGAAGCTGTCGGACCGCGATGCGGCCGCCGCCGACGACCGGCACGCCGAACAGGTCGCCACCGACTACGCCCTCGGCGCGTCCACCATCGACTACCACGATGTGAAGGGCTGGCTGGGCCGCCTCCAGGCGGGCACCACGCCCCAGCTGTCGGCCAAATTCGACGCCACCGCACCGCAACTCGAACAGATCCTGCTGCCGTTGCAGTGGACGTCCAAGGCGACCGCGCTGTCGGCGGCGGTGACGTCCGAGGCGGGCGGCATCTACAAGGTCAACGCCTATCTGAACGTCACGTCCACCAGCGCGCAGACGCCGGACGGCACGCAGAGCACGGTCACCTATTCGATGACCATCGACCGCAACTCCGGATGGAAGATCACCGAGGTGGGCGGGTTGCAGAACGCGCTTCCCGCCAAGTAGCCGGATCAGTCCGGAATCGACTCGGTGTGATCGACGGGGCCGCCGAGCAGTTGCGCGGCGGACCGGTGGATCTTCGCCAGCGCCGACATCAGGTGCTTACGCTCCGCATCGGTGAGGTCGGCGGTGACATTGTCCGACAGCGCCTTCCGATCGGCCTCGACCGGCTCGCGCAATTCCCGGCCGTGCTCGGTCAGCCAGAGCCGGACCAGGCGATTGTCGCGGTCGTCGCGGCGACGTTCGAGCAGGCCCGCGGCCGCCATGCGGGTGGCCATCTTCACCACGGTCGGAGTGGTGACATTCAACGCGGCGGCCATCTCCCCCGGCGTACGCCCGTCCTGCTCCCACAGCACGGCCAGCACGTGATTCTGGCCCAGATGCAGGCCGAGTCGGCGCATGTCGCGATCGGCCAAGGCGCGCAAGGCTTTCGACGTGCGGCCGTGCAGGTCGAGGAAATCTGCTGAGCCTTCGGGAGACACGGCACCTCCGGTGGTCGGACTATTGACGGTCGATCGTTAGCCGTCTAACGTTTTTCAATAGACGGCTAACGATCTGGAGAAGTCATGTTACTGCTCACCGGAGCGACCGGAAACATCGGCCGCGAACTCACCCGCCTCCTCGACACCGACGGCATCGAATTCCGCGCCCTCGTGCGCGATTCGACCCGCGCCGCCACCCTCCCCCGGCACGCCGAACCCGCACTCGGCGACCTCGACGACCCCGCCGCCCTCGACCGCGCCATGACCGGCGTGACGGCCTTGTTCCTGCTGGTCCCCGGCATCGGACTGGACCACACCCGCAACGCCCTGAAGGCGGCGCACCACGCGGGGGTCGAGCGCATCGTGCTCATCTCCTCGGCCCACGTCCTCGTCGAGCCGCTGCCCGCCATGGGCAGCTGGCACCACGAACGCGAAGAACTACTGCGCGCCAGCGGAATTCCGCACACGATCCTCCGCCCCGGCGGCTACATGTCCAACGCCCTGGAATGGATCCCCGCCATCCGCGCGAACACCCCGATCCTCGACCCCTCCGGCCCCGGCCGCTACGCCCCGATCGACCCCGCCGACATCGCCGAGGTAGCCGCCCACTGCCTCACCCGGTCCGGCCACACCGGCGCGGCCTACCACCTGACCGGCCCCGAACTCCTCACCATCGGCGACCAGGTAGCCGCACTCTCCCGAATCCTGAACCGGGACCTGAAGATCCGCGAAACCACCACTCCGGAAGAAGCCGTAGCCGCCCGCTTCCCCAACGGCGCTCCCCCGCCCCTGGCCGAGGCCATCCGCGAGGGCTTCGCCCTCATGCGCGCCGACACCATCGGCACCCGCACCGACACCGTCACCGACCTACTCGGCCGCCCACCCCACACCTTCACCGCCTGGTGCGAATCCCACCGGGCAGCCTTCCTCGGCTGACCACCCGTGCGCCCCAAGGCAATTGGGGCGCACGGCAGGGGTTACCACTGGCCGGGGGTGTAATCGCCGCCGAGCATGCCGGAGATGACATTGAGGCGGTTCCAGGCGTTGATGGTGGCGATGAGGGAGATCAGGGCGCCGATCTGGTCGTCGTCGTAGTGCTTGCGGACCTGGGCCCAGGTGTCCTCGGTGACGCCGGGGGCGGCGTCGGCCAGGCGGGTGGCCTCCTCGGTCAGCGCGAGCGCCGCGCGTTCCGGCTCGGTGAAGACCGAGGATTCCTTCCAGGCGGCGACCATGGCCAGGCGGACCGGGGTTTCGCCGGCGTGGGCGGCGTCCTTGGTGTGCATGTCGAGGCACATGCCGCAGCTGTTGATCTGGGAGGCGCGGATCTTCACCAATTCCTGGGTGGTACGCGGGAGGGTGGACTCGTCGATCACGCGGGCGGCGGTGACGAGACGCTTGTTGAACTTGGCGGAGACTTCGTTCTCGAAGATGGCGAAGCGGGTCATCGTTCTCTCTTTTCTGTGTGGGTCTCTGTTGCCTTCGTCGGGTTGACGACGCGGCCCGCACAGGTGTGACATCGCCTCCGGTGTGACGCCGGTCACCGCCGAGACCTGCCCCGAAATTGGAATCTTGATTTCCCGAAATCGCCTCCGGGGGACTGAGTCCGGCGCGATCATGATTCAGACGATTGTGAACCGACCGGTAGTCACTATCCGGCTACCTAGGGGGTTGCGATGCTCTACGCAGGCAGACATCGAAAGATCTCATCCAGCGGTCAATGGCAGGGGGTTCGTCCGGAACTGCGGCGACGCGGAACCGGCCGACATCATCGACCGACTACCACCGTCCGGGTCCGAACACTCCAGGCACTGCTACCAGGGGTGACCGCCATCGCCCTGGCCACCGCCGCCGCACCGGCCTACGCGGATCCGGCCCCGGCCTACACCGACGACGCCCCGCCCGGCCCGGATGTCCTTGCGGCCGAGGCGGATTCAGCCCCCGCCGCGGAGCCGATCGCGGGGCAGTCGCCGACGCAGATCGACCCGCTCGCCGGATTGTCCAGCGATGTGCTGGCCTCCATCGACGGCTTCTCGACCTTGAATTTCCCGGGCGTCGACCTGCCCGGCGTAAACCTGCCCGCCCTGTTCACCCCGGACACCGCCATCGTGGTGCTGGGCTACGGCCTCGAACCCGACGGCCAGATGCGCCCCGAACTCATGGCGCGCCTCTACGCCGGGTACGTCTCGGCGCTGCTGTCCCCGCAGGCCCCGGTCATCGTGACCGGCGGCAATCCGCAGAACGGGGTGACCGAGGCGGATGCCATGGCCGACTGGCTGGTCGACCACGGCATCGAGCGGGCCCGCATCCACACCGAGACCAAGGCGAATTCGACGGTCCAGAACGCGGCCTTCTCGGCACAGCTGATGGACGCGATCGGCGCGCACGCGGCGATCCTGATCACCTCGGCCGATCACATCGCCCGGGCGCTGACGAACTTCCGGGCGGCCGGAATCTCGGTGGTGGCGACCATGACTCCGGATTCCGCGCCGCTGGCGGCGGAGCCGTTCGGTCCGGGCAAGTAGCGAAAAGCGAAGGCCCGGCGGTCGATCGACCGTCGGGTCTTCGCGATTTCGTCACGCCAGGTAGCGGGCGATGCTTTCCGCCACGCAGGCGGGCTTGTCCACGCCTTCGATCTCGACGGTCACCGTCCGCACGGCCTGCACGCCGCCCGGGATGTCGGTGAGCGCGTCGAGGGTGAAGCGGCCCCGGATGCGGCTGCCCACCGGCACCGGGTTGATGAACCGAACCTTGTTGAGCCCGTAGTTGATTGCCATGCTCGCGGCACTGACGGTCATGACCTGCGCGGTCATCGGCACCGTCAGAGACAGGGTGAGGAAGCCGTGCGCGATGGTGCGCCCGTAGGGTCCGACGGCGGCGCGTTCGGCGTCGACGTGGATCCACTGGTGGTCGTCGGTGGCGTCGGCGAAGGTGTCGATGCGCTGCTGATCGATCGTGATCCAGTCGCTGACACCGATTTCGGTGCCGACGGCCTTGCGCAGTTGTTCGAAATCGCTGAAGTCGATCATGCTGTCCTCCGGCTAGGCGTAGCGCTGCTTGAGTTCGCGTTTGAGGATCTTGTGGGTGGGGCCCATGGGTAATTCGGTGACGAACTCGACGCGGCGCGGGTACTTGTACCGTGCCACATGCTCTTTCGCGTAGTCGACGACTTCCTCGGCGGTGAGCGGTCCGGACGGCACCACGACCGCGAGGATCTCCTCTCCGTAGTTGTCGTCGGGCACGCCGATGATCGCCACCTGCGCGATGTTCGGGTGCCGCAGCAGCGCGGCCTCGACCTCGGTCGGGTACACGTTGAACCCGCCGCGGATGATCATCTCCTTGATCCGGTCCACGATGCGCAGATATCCGGCCTCGTCCTTGATGCCGAGGTCGCCGGTGCGGAACCAGCCGTCCACCATGACTTCCGCGGTGGCCTCGGGCTTGCCGGTGTAGCCGCTGAAGACGTTGTGGCCGCGCACCACGACCTCACCGATGCTTCCGGCGGGCAGCAGGTCGATGCGGTCGCGCGCGTCGGCGTCGGCGATCTCGACCTCGACACCCCAGACCGGATGGCCGACGGTGCCGATCTCGGGGCCCAGCAGCGGCTGGTTCACCGTCGCGGTGGGCGAGGTCTCCGACAGGCCGTAGCCCTCGAGGATGTGGGAGCCGAACACCTTCTCGAACTCCTCGATGATGACCGGCGGCATGGCCGCGCCGCCGCTGATACACAGCCGCAGCCGCGGCAGTTTTTCGGCGTCCTTCGCGGCCTCGAGCAGTCCGTGGTACATGGTCGGCACGCCGTGGAAGGTGTTGACGTTCTCGGCGACCATGAGCCGAAGCGCTTCCGCCGCATCGAATCTCGGCATGAGCACGAGGGTCGCGCCGAGCCGCCAGTGCGAGTTCATCGAGACGGTCTGGCCGAACACGTGGAACAGCGGCAGCGCGCCCAACGCGATGTCCTCGCGCTTGACCTCGTTGGCGTCGAAGGCGTTCACGGTGGCGCACATGACCATATTGAGGTGGCTGAGCTCCGCGCCCTTGGGCCGCCCGGTGGTGCCGCTGGTGTAGAAGACGACGGCGGTGTCGAGCGGGCTGCGCGAGACATAGGCCGGAATCGCTTCGCCGGTCAGCTCTTTCGGGTTGACGCAGTCGATGCCGACCCGGCCTGCGGCGTCCTTGCCGACGGCCGCCACCATCGGATGGCAGATCATCAACTTGGCCCCGCTGTCGCGCAGCACGTACTCGGCCTCGTCGGCGGTGAGCAGCAGATGCACCGGCACCACCGTCGCGCCCGCCGCCAGGATGGCGAAGTAGGCGCGCGGGAACTCGGCGGTATTGGGTCCCATGAGCGCGACCCGGTCCCCCGGCCGCACCCCGAGTTCGATGAGCGCCCCGGCCTGTTCGCGGGCCTGCCGCCACAGGTCGCGGAAGGTGATGCGTTGCTCGCCCTCGATGAGGGCGAGGTGGTCGGGTCGCCGCCACGCCGGTTCGGCGAGGATGCTGGCCAGGGAGAGAGTCGCGTTCATTGAGACCTCGGGGTTCGTTCGGTGCTGCGGTCGAGCGGGGGTTTCCGGGTCAGAGACCCATGTCCTTGGCGATGATCATCTTCATGACTTCGCTGGTGCCGCCGTAGATTCGGTTCACCCGGTTGTCGGCGTAGAGACGCGCGATCGGGTATTCGTTGATGAAGCCGTAGCCGCCGTGCAGCTGCAGGCAGCGGTCGATGACGCGGTGGGCGACCTCGGTGCAGAACAGCTTGGCCGACGCGGCGTCGGCGGCCGTCAGGGTGCCCTGGTCGAGGGCTTCCAGCGCGCGGTCGACGACGGCTTCGGCGGCGTCCACCTCGGCCTGGCAGGCGGCCAGCTCGAACTTGGTGTTCTGGAAGCTGGCGACCGGCTGGCCGAAGACATTGCGCTGCTTGGTGTATTCCTTGGCGAAGCGGATGGCGGCCTTGGCCTGCGCGTACGCGCCGACAGCGATGGATGCGCGCTCCTGGGGCAGGTTCTGGCCCAGGTAGGAGAAGCCCTTGTGCTCCGCGCCCAGCAGATCCTCGACCGGCACCTTGACGTCGGTGAAGTTGAGTTCGGCGGTGTCGGAAACCTTGAGGCCGAGCTTGTCGAGCTTGCGGCCGACGGTGTAGCCCGCGGACTTGGTGTCGACGGCGAACAGCGAGATGCCGTGGCGGCGATCGCCTTCCGTGGCCGGGGCGGTGCGGGCGCAGACGATGACACGGTCGGCGAGCACGCCGCCGGTGATGAAGGTCTTGGAGCCGTTCAGCACGTAGTGCGTGCCGTCCTCGGAAAGCTTTGCGGTGGTGCGCATTCCGGCCAGGTCGGAACCGGTGCCGGGCTCGGTCATGGCGATGGCGAACATGGTCTCACCGGAGACGAAGCCCGGCAGCCAGCGTTCCTTCTGCTCCTGGGTGGCCAGGTTCAGGATGTAGGGCAGGCACAGCCCGACATGCACGCCCGACCCGCCCAGCGAGACCGCGGCGCGGGCGCACTCCTCGATGAGAATGGCCTGGAACTTGAAGGATTCGATGCCCGCGCCACCGAACTCCTCCGGGACCTCGATGCCGAACACGCCGAGTTCGCCCAGCTTGTAGTAGAACTCGCGCGGCGCGATACCGGCGGCGTACCACTCCTCGTACACCGGCACGACCTCGGCTTCGAGGAAGGCGCGCACGGTCTCCCGGAAGGCTTCGTGATCCTTGTCGAAAACTGTTCTCTGCATTGCTCCGAAAGTCTTTCTTGTTGAAGGGGTTTCAGAGGATGCCCCTGAAACCCCCAAGAGTTGGGTCTCGTCAGAGACGGCGTCCGCCGTCGACGTAAATGGTCTGACCGGTGACGAAGGAGGCGTTGTCGGAGACCAGGAAGGACACAACGTTCGCGATATCCGCGGGCTCGCCGACCCGGCGCAGCGGGGTGATCTTGGCGGCCTCGGCGCGGAATTCCTCCGGGGAGACGCCGACACGGGCGGCGGTGGCATCGGTCATCTCGGTGACGATGAAGCCGGGCGCGACAGCATTCACGTTGATGCCGAACGGTCCCAATTCCATTGCCAGCGTGCGGGTCAGCCCCTGAATCCCCATCTTGGCGGCGCTGTAGTTGGCCTGCCCGCGGCTGCCGAGCGCGGACACGCTGGAGGTGTTCACGATCTTCCCGGACTTCTGCTTGACCATGTACTTCTGCGCCTCCCGCGAGCACAGGAACGTGCCCTTGAGATGCACCGACATGACCAGGTCCCAGTCGTCGACCGACATCTTGAACAGCAGGTTGTCGCGCAGCACGCCCGCGTTGTTGACCAGCACGTCCACCGAGCCCAGTTCCGCGGCAACGCGTTCGAACGCGGCCTGCACCTGTGCCTCGTCGGTCACGTTGCAGCCCACCGCGATCGCCGTGCCGCCCGCGGCGACGATGGCGTCCACGGCGTCCTTGCAGGCGGCCTCGTCGAGATCGACGATGGCCACCGCGAAACCGTCGGCGGCCAGGCGGGCGGCGGTGCCCGCGCCGATTCCGCGCGCGGCGCCGGTCACGACTGCGACTTTCGACATGAGTGAATCTCCCTGTCCGTGAGTGGTTGTCAGTTGAAGGCGTTCACGCCGGTGAGGGCGCGGCCGATGAGCAGTTTCTGGATCTGGCTGGTGCCCTCGTAGAGAGTCAGCACGCGCGCGTCGCGCAGGTATTTGGCGACGGGGAATTCGTCGATGTAGCCGTAGCCGCCGAACACCTGGATGGCATTGTTGGCGGCCTTCACCGCGGCCTCGCTGGCGAACAGTTTCGCCACCGACGCCTCGGTGCCGAACGGCTTGCCCTTGCCGACCAGGTCGGCGACCCGCCAGGTGAGCAGCCGCGCGGCCTCCACCTCGACCGCGATATCCGCCAGCAGTTCCTGCACCAACTGGTACGAGGCGATCGGCTTGCCGAATTGCTCACGCTGCCCGGCGTATTCGACGGCGGCCTCGAGGCAGCCGCGCGCGACGCCGACGCATCCGGCGGCCACGCCCATGCGACCCTTGTCGAGGGCGGCCATGGCGATCTTGAAGCCCTGACCGAGTTCGCCGAGCCGGTTGGCGTCGGGGACACGGACCTGGTCGAGCACGAGTTCGGCGGTGGCTTGACCACGTAGCCCCAGCTTGCCCTTGATCTCGGTGCGGCCGAAGCCGGGCGCGTCGGTGGGGACCAGGAACGCGGTCACGCCGCGCGGGCCGGGGCCGCCGGTGCGCGCGAAGATGATGGCCACATCGGCCCAGGTGCCGTTGGTGATGAAGATCTTGGTGCCCGACAGCAGCCAATCCTCGCCGTCCGCAACGGCTTTGGTGGTGAGATTGCCCGCGTCGGAGCCGGTGCCGGGTTCGGTGAGCCCGAAGCAGCCCAGCGCCTGACCGGCGCACAGCCGCGGCAGCCAGTCGCGTTTCTGCGCCTCGGTGCCGTAGGTCTTGATCGTCTTGCCGACCAGCCCGAGCGAGACCGACACGATGCCGCGCACCGAACTGTCGCCGCGCCCGAGCTCCTCGAGCAGCAGGCAGTAGTCCAGCGCGGTGCCACCGGAGCCGCCGTACTCCTCGGGGATCTCGATGCCGAGAAAGCCCATGTCGCCGAGCTTTCCGACGATCGCGGTGTCGACCGATTCGGCCCGATCCCAGGCGGCGGCGTACGGGACGACCTCCTTGTCCACCCACGCCTTGGCCAGATCGCGCAGTTCGCGCTGCGACTCGCCGAGTTCGAAGTCCATGGTGCCGATAGCTCCTAACCGAACGTTGTTAGGTTTATTACTCGACGCTATCCTAACAGTGTTCGGTTATCAAGGAAACGGTGATAGGTTCGAGCCTCATCGGGGGATCACCGGGGGTCCGCCACAGCAGGAGGTGCGTCGATGGCCAGGCCGAAAGTGCCGCTGCTGAGCCGCGAACGCATCCGCGAGGCCGCCCTGACGCTGATCGATCGCGACGGCCTCGGCGAGCTGTCCATGCGCAAACTCGCCGCCGAACTCGGCGTGCAAGCCGCGTCCCTCTACACCCACTACCCCACCAAGGACGCGGTCCTCGACGACATCGCGGGCGGCATCATGTCCCGCGTCGACACCTCGGCGTTCGAGTCGGCCGATTGGCGCACCGGCCTCACCTCCTGGGCCCGCTCCTACCGCGAAGCCCTTGTGCGCCACCCGAACTTCGTCGCCTACCTCGCGGCCGGACCCGGCACCCGGGAGGAAAACCTGCGGCACGCCGACGCGGTCCACGGTGGTCTCGTCGCGGCGGGCTGGCCCGCGCGTGACGCCACCATGATCGGCGCCGCCACCCGCTATCTGGTCATGGGCGCCACCATGGGTTCCTTCTCGCGAGGCTTCGTGGACGACGTGCAGGTCTACCGGGATCGCTACCCGCACCTCGACCAGGCCCACCTGCTCCGCGCCAAGGCCGACGAAATCGACTCGGAGAGTTTCGAACTCGCGCTCAGCGCCTTCATCGACGGGCTGCAATTGCGCTACGACGCGATCACCGGCGCGCGCTGACCGGGGCCGCTATTCGGTGAGCGTGTTGTCGACGAGGTCGTCCAGATCGTGTTCGGTGCTGCCGTACCCGAAGATCGCGCGCAGATACAGCGGTGCGACCAGTCGATCGAGCACCCTCGACAGGTCGGGGGTGTGCTCACCGCGGGCGCGGGCCCGGTCGAGCATCTGCTCGATCACAGCGGCGCGGGCGGCGGCGACATCGGTGATCTGCTGAGCCCGGCCGGAACCGGCCGCGGCGTTCGACCGCGCGGCGACGGCCGCGTGCATCAGCGAGAGCCCTTCGGGCGCAGCGAGTTCGGTGGCCATCCGCGCCGCCCAACCCCGTAGATCGGTGCGCAGCGAGCCGGTGTCGGGCAGCGGCTGCTCCTGATTGAGCCGGGCGACGGCCACCGCCACGTCGAGCACCAGATTGTCCAGGGTGCCCCAGCGCCGGTAGATCGTCGCCTCGTTGACGCCCGCGCGTTCGGCCACGTCGCGACCGGTGAATCCGTCGCGACCGCGTTCCTCGATGAGGGCCCGGACGGCGTCGTGCACCGCCGCACCGACGCGCGCGGTGCGGCCGCCGGGGCGGCGACGAGGTGCCGAGATATCGCTCATGAGCGCCGATTCTAGCAACAAATGCGAGAGCACTTGCTTTAAGCTCTGGACCCTTCTACCGTCTTATAGCAAGCGCACACGCATTAAGGCGTGGCGCGGTCTCCGACGAAAGGTCGGATCATGAAGATCCACAGCTTCCTCCTCGGCTTCCTCCCCTGGATCGTGATCATCCCGTTCCCCAGCGACAAGATGGGCTGGGGCGCCCTGCTCGGCTTCTCCGTCGCGATCGTTCAGCTCGGCCTGAACCGTCGGCGCGGCACTCCGGCGAGCGCGATGATCCTCGATCTCGGCAGTGCCGTGTTCCTGCTCGCGCTCAGCGGGATCGGTTTCCTGGCACCGCATTCGGGACTGATCAAGGCCAATGACGTCCTGTCCTTCGCCTGGCTGGCGCTGATCGCGTTCGGCAGCATGGCGGTCGGCCACCCGTTCACCATGGGCATCGCCCGCCAGCACGTACCGCAAAACACCTGGGACAGTGCGGATTTCCGCCGCACACACCTGACCATCACGAGGATCTGGGGCGTCTCCTTCGCGAGCCTGGCCATCGCCCTGAGCGTCGTGCGGATCGCCGATCTCGGCATTGCCGTCGGCCTGC
The DNA here is from genome assembly GCF_053601505.1 of Nocardia sp. NPDC004722. Classification (NCBI taxonomy): domain Bacteria; kingdom Bacillati; phylum Actinomycetota; class Actinomycetes; order Mycobacteriales; family Nocardiaceae; genus Nocardia; species Nocardia sp. NPDC004722. The sequence continues at coordinate 14,788 of NZ_JBSGBY010000036.1, read as the reverse complement.
CCGTACGCCTGGCGGGCCTGCTGATTCCCTTCCTGCTCACCGTCCGCGAGGTGAAAGCCATCCGCGCCCGCGCCACCTCGGAGGCGTGAGGGATGTCCGGGTTGCCGTGCGGCGACGTCTGTCGATCAGGAGCTCATCGCCGCCGTGCGGAGATCGCTCGGCAGCAACGCTTTCCAGCGGAGGAAAGCGCGACGCAGGGCTCTGGCGTCGCTGTATCCGAGTCGCGCGGCCACCGAGCTGACCGGAAGGTCGGTGTTGCGCAGCAGATTCACCGCATGTTCGTAGCGGACCGCCTCGAGCTCGTCGCGCCAGGTGGTGCCCTGTTCCTGCAATCGACGCTGAATCGTGCGCGGACCGACCGCGAGACGGTCCGCGACCCAGCGCAGGTCGGTCTCACCGCGCAGCATCGACTCGTGGATCGCGATGTGCAGGGTGCTGCGCCAATCGCCCGCGATCCGGAACGAGGACATGAGCATCTCGGCGTAGTGCCGGTGCATACGCGCCTGGTGCGGGTCGCCGTCGGTCGGAAGATCCGCGGCGTCGAGGAAGGACATCTCCGCGTAGGGAGCGCCGAATTCGATTCTGCGAGTACCGAATACCTCGACCAGATGTTTGTGCACGCGCGGCGCGTCCTGGGTGAATCGGACGCGGATGGGGACCAGCGGCTCGCCGGTGGCCTCCCGAATCCGGCGCAGCATCAGCGCGAGCGTGAACTCCTCCCGGGCCGGAATGATGGTCTCGGGCCGCAGCGCGCCGTTCTCGCGAACGGTGAGCAGTCCGCCGTCCACGATGATCGCGCCGCCCACCGCCGGACTGGCCACCAGGGGCCGGAACTCGTGCACGGTGCGCAGGCCCTCGGCGAGGGTCGGGGCATTGGAGAACAAGTAGTCCCACACGCCGAAGCAGCCGCGTTCGGTGGCGGCGGAGATCGCCGGACCGACTCCGGCCCCGCCGATCTCATCGATCAATTGCCAGGCCTGCCACACCGCCCCGGACGGAATCCGGACGAGTTCCTCATCGAACAGGCCCACATTCAGGCCCGGGATGCCGCGAAGGAGTTCCGACGGCACACCGATCCGCACCGCGGTGGAGTAGATGGGCGCGGCGGTGCGAGCCGGAACGGTGCCTTCGAACATTCGGCGAATCTTATGCAGCCGCCTACTCCACCGAATTAGCGGACCCATCGGTTGGTTTTACCGGTCGGGTCCGGTCGTACTCGCGCGGCGGAGGTTTCAGGCCCCGGCGTAGTCGGCCGCGACGTCGAGAATCCAGGTGATCCCGAACCGGTCGCGCAGCATCCCGAACCCGGGCGCCCACCGGGCCGGAGCGAACTCCTCGATCACCGCCGCGTCCTCGGCGAGGCGTTTCCACAGCGCGGCAACCTCTTCGACGGTCTCGCCGCGCACGGACAGGAAGAACGGCTCGGAGGTGAGGGTCGCGCCGTTCTCCCGGCGGGTGGTCGGCGCGCCCGCGGCGACCGCGGCGTCCAGGCCGGGCACGTCATAGGCCATCACCCGGAATCCGTTGTCGGCGACGACCTGACCGAACACCACCCGCTCGGCGCCGGGCGACCCGGCGGGCATCCCGAAGTCACCGTAGGTGGCGATCGTGAGATCCCCGCCGAACACCGAGCGGTAGAACTCGAGCGCGGCACGGGCTTGACCGTGGAAATTGAGGTGAGCGACAGCGTTGACAGACATGGCGTTCCAGTCCCTTCGGCAATGGCTTCCGCCGCCGGCTTCCGGCGACCAGAACCACACTGTCAGCAATACCGGCCAGGGTTTGTCCGCTACTTCTGGCACTCTGAAGAACATGCCGACCGCCGCCTCGACCTCGACTTCCGCGCGTCTGCTCTCGCTGCTGTCCCTGCTCCAGGTCCGCCGCGACTGGCCCGGCGGGCTGCTCGCCGAGCGCCTGGACGTCAGCGAGCGCACGGTGCGCCGCGACGTCGATCGCCTGCGCGAACTCGGTTATCCCGTCCGGGCGATCAAGGGGCCCGAGGGCGGTTACCGGCTCGTGGCGGGCAGCGAGCTGCCGCCACTGCTGTTCGACGATGAGCAGGCGGTCGCGCTGGCCGTCGCCCTGCGGCTCGCGGTCGGCGCGGGGGCGGGCATCGAGGAGGCAGCCGATCGCGCGCTGGCGACGGTGCGCCAGGTGCTGCCCGCCCGCCTGCGCCGGCGCGTCGACGCCCTCGAGGTCACCGCGGTCGAGTCGACCGGTGGCGATCAGCAGGCCGACACCGAGGTCCTGCTCGCGCTCAGCGCGGCCATCCGGGCCACCGAACAGGTCCGATTCGACTATCGGCCACCGGGATCCGCGCAGGACACCGCCCCGCGGCCGCCTCGCCTGCTGGAGCCGCACCACCTGGTGGCCCGGCAGGGACGCTGGTATCTCCTCGGATGGGAAGCGCACCAAGCGGACTGGCGAATCTACCGCGTCGACCGCCTCTCCTTGCGCGTCCCCAACGGACCACGCTTCACCCCCAGGGAACTGCCCGGCGGCGACCCCGCCCGCTTCCTCGCCACCCGCTTCAAAGGCTCCGAAACCGCCGACACCTGGCCCTGCCGCGGCGAGGTGATCCTCCACCTCCCCGCCACCCGCGTCGCCCCCTTCGCCGCCGACGGATTCCTCGAAGAACTCTCCCCCACCCGCACCAGACTCATCACCGGCTCCTGGTCCTGGCCCGCCCTCGCGGCGACGCTGGCCCGTTTCGACACCGAAATCGAGGTCATCGGCCCGGATTCCCTGCGGGAAGCCTTCACCGAGCTCTCCCACCGCGCCCGCCGCGCCGCCGGGCACGACTGACCGTCACCGGCTGGCCACTGCGCAGCGGTGAAGGTCAACAGGCTGAGCTGGTCCGGCACAGGCAGAACGCAGCCCCATGCCGAGAGCGTATGTCCGGCAGTGACATCCGGGTGCTCGAACCGAGCATCGGCGGCGCGCTCGACAGAAGAACTGTGCGCCTGAGCATTTGCTGCGTAACCCGGACTGTCGGGGGTGCTGGCATCCTGATTCCATGGCGACATGGCTGGACTTCAGCAATGAGGCACCGGAATTGGCGGCGCAGGTGAGGCTGCGGTTCGAGGCTCACAAGACCCACGTGCTGGCAACCCTGCGTCGAGACGGCGCCCCTCGAGTCAGTGGATCGGAGGTGGAATTCATCGGCCCCGATCTCATGTTCGGCTCCATGCCCGCCGCGGTGAAGGCAGCCGACCTACGACGCGACGGACGATGCGCGATCCACGCCCACCCCAACGAAGGCGACGCCAAAGTAATAGGTGTCGCAATAGAACTCACCGGACCAGCGAAAGCGGCCCTCGGATCTCCACCGGACGTCCACAACTTCCGCCTCGACCTCACCGCCGCAGTCCTAACCTCCGTCGACCCGGCAGCCGAACTACTGATAATCCAACACTGGCGCCCCGGCAAGGGCGTGCTGGTCACCCGACGTCGCTAACGCCAACCCCCACGGCAGGCAAACCTCCCGACGGACACGCCGCCAAGTAAGCCAGTCGCCCAAACACACTGATTTGCCGATGGGCGAGCTTCTGCTCACGCTGGCCGAACAATGCCGGGGGCTGGTTTTGTAGGCGTTCGCCCCAATCGAGTAGGAAGTTCTGGGCGTTGGGATGCCTCAGGATTTCCAGCAACCGCGGCGGATCACACGGAATTTTCGGCCGGCTTCGGCGGTGAGATCCAGGATGTAGGGCAGGCGGTCTGTATGGACGGCAAACAGGAGGTAGCCGTCGGCGTTGAGCTCCATGGAGAGAAGTGCGTACTTGATCTGCAGACAGCGTTCGCCGATCTCCTCGAGGGTTGCGGTGGTGTCTTCCCCGGTGTCGCAGTCCTGGAGGGTTTCGATAAAGGCGGGAAACCAACTCCAGCGGAATCTATGCGGAAACTTCTGGATTGACTTCAACTCGCGGCGAATCTCATCGGGATCGCTCTTCCAATCGATGTAGGCGGTCTGGCCTCGGTCATGCAGGGCCCATCGCAGATCGTCGAACGGTTCGCCCGCGCCGGACCGGACTGCCTGGGCCACACTGGGATAACCGGGCGCGACAATCCTTGCGACCTTTGCCCATGCTTCACGGTTCTCGACGTCCACCGCTGTACCTCCCAACGCACCCTCATACCGCGAGTCGCGCTGACTGAACCGGCCAGCGCGGAGCAGCCGAAGATCAACGGGTCGTGTCGATCCGAAGTCGACCCAACGTCCCGCACTGCCGATGAGCGCGAGTTGACCATGTGCTATCTGCGCCCGAAGCGGACTGTGACCACAGTCTGGCTGGTCGTGCTGTCAGTGACAAAGGCGTGGAACAAGTTGGCGCGCAGGCGGATCGATAGTGGAGCGAGTGGGCATCGCCAAAGCGACCGGCAACCAATCCAGAACCGATCAGGCCGGGGCCAGCGGCACGGCGAAAGATCGACGCTAGTCTGAGGGCGCGTAGATGCATTGTCGGTGCGCCCGGTTAGCCTTGCGCCGTGGGACATATCTTGCATGTTTACCTTGTTGACGAAGCGGAGCTGAAGGCCGTCATCGGGTCCAAGGACGAAGCTTTCCTGAATCGGCTCCTGGACAAGGATTCCAGGGAGCTCGCAGTGACCTTCGACCCAGGTAATCAGGAGAAGCACATCGACAACGTCCGTACGGCGTTGCGAACGATCTTCGCGGGCGGGCCATTTGAAGAGGAAAATGCTGAGGTATACACCGAGGCACTGGAATTGATATGTGCAGAGCTCGGCCCGTACATCGATGATCTGTCATTCCACTGGGACGGAGACATGATCGATCTCCTCTATGACCGGCCTTTCGAGGATCTGCTGCCTCAACCCGAATGGAACGGCTGCAGTAGCCAGAGCAAGGAATACAACATCGAAACCCTGGACGAGTGGATAGCCGAGCAAGAGGGGGAAATCGACTGGGACGAGGTCGATCAGGAGACCCGGTGGATGTACGAATCCAAGTGTGCCAATAAGGATCTCATCTACTTTTGGGGCGGCTGAGGCACACGCGTAGAACCGTCTCCGAAGTCAGTGCCACATCCCTTCGATGGGGCATCCATATCCGCTTCCAGCCGAATGCCGGACGCCCCAACCCAACAACCCGAGTCGTCGAGTGGCACACCCTGGAGGGGTTATGTCCGACTTGGCCTCCGGTTTGTGCCACTCGGCGGACATCCTGTTCTGCCTGCGGCCTCCGGCTGTCATCGCAACATCGGCGAGTCGAGATGTGTTGGCGCACAGGGCTTTGCCTCTTCACCGGATACTGTGGGTTCAAGGGCTCAGGAGTGGCCGTGGATGTCGGTGGCTCATGGCAGTGTCAGCTGCTGTGACTGCTTCAGCCGATGACGACGCCGGGGTTCATGAACCTCGTTTCCCGACCTTGATCGCGATCAACGAACCGGCGGCGTCGTGAACACCACGACCGGTGGGCTCGAATGGATGTACGGCAGGGACTTGCCGCTGCTCAGCCTCACCTTCGCGCGTCAGATCAACGCCTGGGAACTCTTGGAGCGGATGGGCGTCGACCGAAACACAGTGGCGGTGCGCGGGCCCGCTGACTTCCACTACGAGCTGGGCGATTTTCTCTTCGCATCCGACGGATACGTGGTCAGCGCAGGGCATTACCGAAGCTGGGCCTGGGCGTGGGAGCACGGCAGTTGGAAATGCGTCGAAGATCCAGCGCTGGTACTGCGCGCCTCGATCGGAACCGCGGCATTGGTGCTGAACGCCAACGAGAAACCGGGAGTGGTGTTCCGGTACGCCGAGGACGGGCGCCTCATCACCGGATTCAACACGATCACCAGCCTCGCCCCAGCTGACCGGACAGGCACCGACCCGCACCGCTTCGACACCGAGATGCGGGCGCTCGGCGCCCAACCCGGCGAATACGAACACGACCCCGACGGACACGAATACGGCCCATTGGGGTCGCGCGGACTGTTCTACGGGCTTGCGGAGACCCTGGGCGTCGGGCTGCCTCTGGATGATCTCAACGAACGTCCCGTCCTCAGCGGCCGGCTCCTGCCCCCGGCCTCGCGGTAGTCAGCGGGCCACTCAATACCCGAGGCCAGAAGAGCTGAACGTTCGGTTCGGAGTCGTCGCAGACGGATTGTTGTGAGTCAGATCACGGTTGAGGTTGACCCGAGGTCAAGGTGGAGGCTCGGCGCAGCGGCACGACGCCGACGGGACATCACAGCTTCGAGGAGCAGACCATCATGACGATCACCCTTTCCGACCAGGACAAGAGCACCCTGCGGACCGCCGCGTACGGCACTGTCTCACTGATGGCCGCCGCCTCCGCTACACCTCACAAGTCGGTGGCAAATGCGGTCCTGGCTCTGACGTCGGCGACCGGTCTGGTCGGGCACGTGCTCACGGCTCGAACCAAGGACATCGAGCTGACCGACACGACCGTCGCCGAACTCGCCGACCAGGTATTTCCGGCGCTGACCGCGGCGATACGGATCCTCGACCAGCGAGATCCGGCGGAGTCCGACAACTTCCGAGGCACGGTACTTCGGGCCGTGCAAGCGGCTCAGAACCATTCGGGTAACCCAAGTTCCGCCATGTCGGAGATGGCCCGCAAGGTCACTGCCGCTCTCGACACCGTCAGTTCGACCGCTACGTCCGCCGCCGGACAGGATCGCCCGGAATTGCGGCGTGCGATCGAGGAGATCGTCGATTCGGGTTTCCTCGGGGCGGCGGTGCGTGTGCGTGACGAGCGCGGTGAGTGGGCCGGAAGCGCCGGTGCGGCCGAGCTGGGTGGCATGACACCGCCGCCGATCGACGGGCACCTCCGCATCGCCAGCAACACAAAGACTTTCACCGCGGCCCTGGTGCTGGCCTTGGTGGCCGAGGGCATGCTCGGGCTGGACACCCCGGTGATCGCCTCTCTGCCCGAGCTCGCGCTGGACGAGCGGATCACGGTGCGAATGCTGTTGCAGCACACCAGCGGAATCTTCAACTTCACCGGCGAGCTCTACCCGGACGGGACGATCGTGGAAGGGATTCCCGCGCCGGGCACGCCCTGGGGCGAGCAGTGGGTCGACGACCGGTTCCACACCTACCGGCCGCACGAGCTGGTAGAACTGGCATTGTCCAAGCCGCTGCGATTCGAGCCGGGCACCGGCTGGAGCTACTCCAACACCAACTACGCACTGGCTCGACTGTTGATCGAAAAGGTCAGCGGCCGCTCCTTCGCCGAGGAGATGCAGCGGCTGATCCTGGACCCGCTCGCGCTGTCGAACACCCTGGTGCCCGACGGCCCGGAGATCCCCGAACCGCACGCCCACGCCTACTACCGGTACGAGGGCCGCGAGTCGGCGGTCGACATCACTCGCCACGACCCGTCCTGGAACCCCAGCGGCGGTGACATGATCTCGACCACCCGCGACCTGGCCACCTTCATCTCCGCCCTCAACAGCGGCAAACTCCTTCCCGCCGAACTGCTTTCGCAGATGCGCACGCCGATTCCCACGGGCATTCCGGGCATGGGTTACGGCCTGGGTGTATTCGTGCAGGAAACTGCCTGCGGCGCAACGGTTATCACCCACAACGGCGGCCACGCGGGTTTCGCGACGTTGATGTACTCCACACCGGATGGCGGCAAGACCATGACAGCGTCGCTGACCTGTGTGGACGACTCCTCGATGTCCATAGCGGGGCCGTTCCAGGCCGCGCAGCAGCGCCTGGTCGACGAGGTGTTCTGCGGCGGCCAGGCCGATCCCGGCCAGCCGACCAGCTGAGCGATCGTCGCTCACCCTGGCAAGTGGATCGCTCCCCTCGAAACCGAGCAGGGCCGCGGCGAGCTCCGCGGCCCTCGTTCGCCACTCCCCGTCCGATCCCGCACATCCAATCCTGCACTGTCCTCGGAGTTCTCGTTATGTACACCATCGAACCCACACGACCGAGCCTGATCGCGGAGCGGCTGCTCGGCGACCGTCACTCCCTGCCACTGTCGATCGCGCTGCATCTGGTCCCCGGAGTCCTGATCGTCACCGCCTACCTTTTCCTCGGCGAACCCCTCGCTAAAGCCGTCGGCTGCCCGGCCTTCCTGGGCTGGGCAATCGCACTGTGCCTGATCCTGTTTCCGATCCAAGCCGGGCTGCTGTGGCTGGGTTACCAACGCAACGGCCGTCGGTCGCTGGAGGGGGTGCTGCACTACACCGGCAGACCTGTTCCGCGTGGCAAGCTCCTCGCGATGGTGACCGCGCTCATCGGGTGGATGATGGTGCTCGGGGTCGTCCTCGCGCCGTTGAACAACTTCTTCAAGCCGTTCTTCACCTGGCTGCCATACGCGAATACCGGTGGCAGCGGCAACAATACCTACCTCGACCTACACGGTCACTCGCACTCGACACTGCTGGTCACGACGCTGATTTGCCTGCCCCTGACCGGGTTCACGCTGCCGCTGCTCGAGGAGGTGTACTTTCGTGGTTTCCTGCTGCCCAGGATCGCCCATCTACGCGGATGGGCGCCGGTGGTCAGTACTGTCCTGTTCGCGCTGTATCACCTGTGGTCGCCGTGGGTCTTCGTCTCGCGCGTGATCTTCACCTTCCCCGGCTACTGGTGCGCCTGGCGGTACAACGACATTCGGCTCTCGATCGGGATGCACGTCGGCGTGACCTCGATCGTGGCCACGTTCGGCACCGCGGCCCTTGTGCTGGGCCTGGTCTGAGGCAGGCTGACCCCATGCGGAATGGAGTCACGATCGGGCAGGCGGCGGCCTTCGTCGGCGTCACGGTGAAGACGGTGCGGCACTACCACAAGCTCGGCCTGGTCACCGAGCCCGACCGTGACAGCTCCGGGTACCGGCGCTACGGATCCGATGATCTGCTGCGGCTGGTCCGAGTCCGGGCGCTGGCCGCCGCCGGGGTGCCGCTGGCCGATATCGGGCCGCTGCTCGACGCCGACACCGACCGGTTCGCCGCCGCGATCGTCGAGGTCGAGCGCGGGCTCACCGAGCGAATCGAGGAGATGATCGCCCGCCGGGACGCCCTGCACAGACTCGCCGATGGCGATCGAACGCTGTTGGGCGACCGCGCCGTCGCACTACTGGACCGGATGTCGCAACTCGGGTTTCCCACCGACGAGATCGCCACCGCACGCGAAGGCTGGGCGCTGGCCAAAGCCCTTGTCCCAGCAGGTTTCGACGACTATCTAACCCATCTAGACCATGCCCTCGACGACCCCGAGTACGTCACCCTCATCAAACGCGCCGCCTCCGCCGCGGAATGGGAACCCGATGATCCTCGCGCCGCCACACTCGCCACCGACCTGGCCGACCACTTCCTCGCCAACCCCGAACATCTGAAAGTCGTGACCGCCCTGCAGGCCGGCACCGACGCCGCGACCCGCTACACCATGATCGCCCGCCACGGCGAGGACCAGACCTCGGCCACGGCGCGCGCGACGGCAGTCTTCGAAAACAGACTCCGCGCCTCCGGCATTCGAATCCCGAGACCGGAGACCCATTGACATCCGCGAACCCCGAACATCTCCAATCGCCGGCCCCTGAGCGCCTCCTATCCAGCTGAAGGTCAACGGCTCGAGGGCATCTCGGTGTTCGGGAGAATCTTCGAGTCGCGGCCCTAGTTTTCGGGTTCGACGGGCGGTTGCGCCTTGCTGTTGATTGGATTGGCAGACAGTGTTATTGGTCGGCGGGAGGTGCGCGAGATGCGATCGTTCGCGCAAGGGGTTCTCACTGTGCTGCTGCTCGGGACGCTTCTGATGGGCCTTGCGGGTCTCATCGCGATCGTCATCGGGGTCGGGAAGCTACTCACGGACCCGAATTCCGAACCGACCTGCAACGGACTGCCGATGGGTCCGGGGATGGAGTGCGTTCGGCTCGGCGAGAAGAGCGGAAGGTCCTACGAGTACGCGGTCGCCGAGCAGCGCGCCAGCCACCGGGACGGGATCAGGTACCTGGAAATCGGGGGTGCGATCCTTGGCGGCAGCGCGGCGGTTTTCGTCGGAAGCGTAGGCGTGGCAGCGGTATTGGAGCCGAAGTCGTCCGTGCCGAGGTCGTTGCTCCGGCGGCGCCGCCCCCGCCGCGAGCCCGCGCGGTTCGAACCGATCCAGGCCGCTCCAACGGTTTTCGAGCAGCCGCCGACGGAATCGCCCGCTCCGCACGACGGCGACGGCTTGGCCGGGATCGGTCGAATCTACGAGGAGCGTGGTGATCTCGCCGCGGCCGAGAAGTGCTACCGCCACGGTGCGGTCCTGGGCGAAACGGCCGCGATGGACCGCCTGGCACGCCTGCTGCACGACCGGATCGCGGCCCAGGGCCGATTCGCGCAGTGGCGCAACCGCGCCCTGAACGACAGCGCGCACCTCGAAGCTCACATGTGGCTGCGCAAAGCCGCCGACGCGGGCAATGCGCAGGCGATGGCCGCCCTGGGGGCGATGCTGGACGAACAGGGCGATCGCGTCGAGGCCGAGCGGTGGTATCGGCGGGCGGTCGAGGCCGGTGAGAACAGTGCCATGAACAATCTCGGACTGCTGCTGTACCGCCGCGGCGATTACACCGCGGCCAGCCAATGGTGGCTCCGCGCCGCCGCCGCGGGCAGCGCCGCCGCGGTACAGAATCTGCGCAAGCTACCGTACGGCCTGCCTGTCACCACGTCCCCGATCCACACCGCCCGATCCGGCTCGATTCCCTTGGGTAGCTACGCGGACCTGCTCGCCCTGGTGATGGGCGACCGTGTCACCGCCGACAGCCTGATCGAGTACGAGCGACAGCTGGCACCCCGAGCCCACCGCCAGGAACTGATCCAGAAAGCCGTAGATCGATTACGGCACGACAGAAACCGCTGAGAAACGTCTTCGAGTGCCGGGACATCGTCTCGGCTTGTCATTTCAGCTTGTCGCTGCCCAGGCCCAGCACGCGGCGGGCCACGATCAACTGTTGGATCTGCTGGGTGCCTTCGAAGATGTCGAGAATCTTCGAGTCGCGGCCCCACTTTTCGAGGAGAGTGCGCTGGGAGTAGCCGGGGGTGCCGGCGAGTTCGACGGCTTTGAGGGTGACGTCGGTGCCCATGCGGCCGGCCTTGGCTTTGGACATGGACGCTTCGAGGGAGTTGGGTTTCTTGTTGTCGGCCATCCAGGTGGCGCGCAAGGCCAGCAGGTAGGCGGATTCCCAATCTGCTTCCAGGCGAAGGAATTCCGCGGCGGCCGCGGGCTGGTTGCTCGCGGGGATGTCGTAGGAGGGCTCGATCCCGGCCTGGTGCAGCACGGCACGCAGTTCCTCGAGCGCGGCGCGGGCGACGCCGATGGCCATGGCGGCGACGAGCGGGCGGGTGTTGTCGAAGGTCTGCATGACCCCGGCAAAACCCTTCTCCACGTTCACTTCCGGGCTGCCGAGGATATTGTCGGCGGGGATCCGGCAGTCCTCCAGTCGCAGTTCGGCCGTGTCGGAGGCCTTGACGCCCAGCTTGTTCTCCAGCCGGGCCACGGTCAGTCCGGGCGCGTTGCGCGGCACCACGAACGACTTGATGGCGGCACGCCCGGCCGATCTGTCGACGCTCGCCCACACCACGATGTGGGTGGCCCGCTGACCGGTGGTGACGAAGATCTTGGTGCCGTTGAGCACCCACTCGTCACCGTCGAGGACCGCCGTGGTGGTCACGGCCGCCGAGTCGGAGCCGAACCCGGGCTCGGTGATGGCCATGGCAGCCCAGACCTTGCCGAAGCGCGCCAGCTGTTCGTCGGTGGCGACGGCCATGATCGCCGCGTTGCCCAACCCCTGGTACGGGATGGTCATCATCAGCGCGGCGTCACCCCAGCACGCTTCGACCGCGCTGACCATCGCGGCCATATTGCCGCCGTTGACGTTCCCGGCCGCGGCACCGCCGTCATCACCGGTCGCGCGGGTGCCGGACGCTCCCGCGACCACATCGGCCCCGGAGTCGTTCATTCCCGCCATCACCGCGGCCATGAGGTCGAGTTCGACCGGATACCGGTGCTCGGCAAGGTCGTATTTGCGGGAGATCGGGCGAAACAGCCCCGCCGCGACCTGGTGGGCCAGATTGGCGGTGACCAGAAGTTTCTTGGGAAGTTCGAGATTGACCATGGGATGCTCCGTTCGCGCCGAGGACCTCAGACCGAGCGGACGGGTTCGCTGCGGTAGCGCGACGCCCGGCCATCGACCTTCATGAGCCGCCACAACCGTTCCGATACCGGGTTCATCAGGCCGCAACCGTGGGCCAGGCCGCGCACATCGGAGAGCATGTCGCGGCGCATCTTTCGCGACACCGGTGAGCGCCAGAACGCCTCCCGCATCACCTCGCGCGGAATGCCCTGCTGCGCAGCCCATTTCGGAGACGGTTTCGCGATCAGGTCGCAGGCGATGAAGAACATGACCGGGAACAGCAACGACAGCGTCGTGCGTCGCAACGGGTGCAGGGCCGGGACGGCGCGCAGCAGATACTCGTGAGCGAAGGAGATGTGGCGCGCCTCCTCGGCGACATGGATCTGCATGATGCGCAGCATGAGTGGATGATTCGCGGTGCCCGAGCGCAGAATCGTCTTCTGCATGTGGTCGATCGGCTCCTCGCCGCACAGGACCATGGAGAAGAAGAACGCCGGCACGACCCGCACCGTCAGCGGAATGAACGTGTGCACCGCCCGCACCAGCGGGTGAACGCCGGGGGTGTCCACGCCGATGCGGTTGACCAGCTCCTGGAACATCTGCGTGTGGTGGGTCTCCTCGGTGACCTCGTGGGTGAGATACCGGAATTCCGGGTCGCCATTGGGCAATTCGAAGATGTACTCGAGGATGCCGCGCATCAGCATGTTCTCGAACTGCAACCCCACTTTTGCGGTGTTCGCCTGGCGCGCGAGGCCGATGCGGATCCGGTCCGCCAGCGGCTGAGCCTGATACCAGGCGGTGGCGCCCAAGGGCTCACAGGCCGGCAGGACCCACCGGGCATCGTTCGGGTCGACAGCGAAATCCGGGTCGTCCCAGGCGATGTCGGCGAACGCGTCGAAATGCCGCTGCACCGAGCCCTCCGAGAGAGTCTTCAGGATTTCCTCGTAGCTGGGCGCTGCAGTCATGGCTTCCACTCCTGAGATGGCCGGACGGGCGACGTCGCCACGCATCCACAGATAGAACGTTAGACACTTTATGACTATTTGTCTACGTCGTAGGATTTTCCCATGAATGCACTGCCCACCGGCGGCGTCGTCGAGACCAAGGACATCCGCACCCGCATCCTCGATGCCGTGGTGTCCCTGGCGGCCACGACCGGTCTGCGCAAGCTGTCGATGGACGAGGTCGCTCGCAGCGCAGGGGTGGGACGCGCGACGCTGTACAACTACTTCCCCGGCCGTGACGCACTGATCTCGGCTGCCGTCGAGTCCGAATTGGCGGTTTTCTTCGCGGAGGTCGCCGCGGTGCGGGATCGCTACGAGTCGCAGGACGATCAGCTGATCCACGGTTTCGCCCACGCGTACCGCCTGCTGCGTCACCACCCCGGCCTGCAATCGGTGCTCCGCCTCAATCCAGACCTGCTGCGCCCCTACCTCATCGCCGACGCGAGCATCGCCCTCGACCTGGGCCGCATCTTCGTCGAATCCGCCATGCACCTGCCGGACAACATCCCCCACGAAACCCGCGCCCAATTCGCCGAGCAGGTCGCCCGCGCCTTCCACACCCTGATCCTCATCCCCACCAACACCTTCGGCCTCGAGCAACCCGGCGGCCCCGAGAACTACGCCCGGGACTTCCTGATCCCCATCAAGGAACACTTGCTGAACAAGAACTCACCGGAGAACCATTAGCTGGGATCGACGCTCACCGCAGGTAGTTGCTCAGAGCGTCGAGCAGTCCGCGGGTGCCCTGCTCGCGATTCGGACCGTCTGCCCAGAACTGGTCGAAGAAGACGCCGTGCTCGGTGTGGGTGAAATGGGTTCCCTCGGTGCTGGATTCGAATTCCAGGGAGGCTACCGACGTCGACATGTGGGCCCCGTCGATCCACATGTCGTAGGTCGTGACGATGCGGTTGTGCTCGACGATGTCGGTGTAGGTGGCCTCGTACCGTGACACCGGACCATCGTGGAACTTCCCCTCGGCGATATCGCGGCCGCCGACACGGAAGTCGAAGGCCCACTCGCCGAGCACCTTGCGGTCCCCGCCGCCCCACCAGGACGATTTCTGTTGTTCCTCGGCGAACGCGCCCCAGACGCGCTCGACGGGAACCGGGTAGCTGCGGGTCAGGGTGAACTCGGCGCGGGCGAGTCGGCGTCCGATCGTCATGTGCGCGTGCCCTATCGGGTGAAGGTGACGTGGATCGTGCCGCTCTCGCCCACTTCCGAGGTCACCTTGTGGGTGAGGTCGAGACCGCCGAGGTCGTCCCACAGTCCGGTGCCGCGGCCGAGGATGATCGGCGCGACCATGAGGTGCAGGTCGTCGACCAGACCGGCGCGCAGGAAGGCGCGCGCGGTGCCGACGCCACCGCCGACGCGCACGTCCAGACCACCCGCGGCAGCGGTCGCCTCGGCCAGGACGTCCTCGATTGCGCCGCAACGGAAGTGGAATGTCGTCCCGCCCTCCATCGGGATCGACGGCCGCGCGACCACCTGGTGCGGGTATCCGCCAGGAGGGGCCGGTTTCGACCAATCTTGGCGTCGCAGTGTGTTGGTCAGGACGTAGACCGGTGTGCCGAACGGGGGCCGATCACCCCACCAGCCCTTCCAGTCCGGGTCGCCGGGAAACGCGTGCAGCCCGAATGGCGTCGCCTTGGGCCGCCTCGGACCAATCGAGGATGCCGGTGACGGTGTCCCC
>NZ_JBSGBY010000035.1:0-25666 GCF_053601505.1 Nocardia sp. NPDC004722 | reverse complement strand
GGTGGTGTTCCCGGACGGGGATTTCATCGCCTTCTACTCCGATGTGCACAAGACGGCCGAGACCATCGCGCGGATCTCCCCGGTGGACGCCGAGAACTATCTGCGCTTCTACGAATTCGCCAGTCCGCTGCTGGATCAGCTGCTGCCTTCCCTGTTCGTCCCGCCCGCACCGCTGGGCGCGCTCTTCGCCCAGTTGGAGCAGTCCGACATCGGCCGGGAGACCATGCGGGTGCTCATGATGAGCTATCTCGACGTCTGCAACGAGTGGTTCGAGCACCCGAAAGTCAAAGCCGCCCTGGTGCGCTGGGTGTCGGAACTGCTGGTCGCGCCGGACGAGGGCGGCACCGGGGCCTTCCTGCTGCTGATGGTGCCGTTCATCCACCGGTACGGCATGGGTCTGGCGGTCGGCGGATCGCAGTCGCTGTCGACCGCGCTCGCGGCGGCCTTGACCGCGCGCGGGGGCAGTATCCGCACCGGGATGAAGGTCGAGCGGTTCCGCTTCGAGGGCGACCGGGTGGTGGGTGTGCGCTGCGCGGACGGCACCGAATTCACTGCTCGCCGTGCGGTTTTGGCCGATATCAATATCAAGCAGATCCCCGCCATGGTCGAGCATCGTTTCGGCGCCGAATGGGAGCGGAAGGTCGATCGCATCAAATCGGCCAGCTTCCGGCTGGTGGCGGGTCATCTCGTGTTGAGCGAGCCGCCGGAGTTCCGGGCGGGACCCGAGGTCACCGAGGCCGGGTTCCAGGAGATCACTCTGCCGCTGCCGGAATTGCTGCGCACCTTCGATCAATTGAAGTACGGCGAGCCGGTGCACACCATCCCGACGGTCTCCACCGCCACCCGCTGGGACTCCACCCGCGCCCCCGACGGCCACCACACCCTCTACCTGCTCGGCTACGCCCCCATGGAGCTCGCCGACGGGGATTGGGATGCCCGCAAGGAGGAGATCTTCGATCAGGTCTTCACCACCTTCAGCGAGCTGACCACCAATATCGGTGCCGCCCAGGTGCTTTCCCGCGTCGTCCACAGCCCCCTCGACATGGCCCGCTACAACGAGGCATGGGTGGACGGCGACGCGGGCCACTTCGGCTGCCAACTGTTCCAGTTCATGGGGTTCCGCCCGCTGCCGAACATGGGCTACCGCCTGCCCGCCGAGGGCTTCTACCTCGTCGGCCCCTCCACCCACCCCGGCCAGGGCGTCACCGGCGGCGCGCGAGCGGCGGCCTTCGCCGTACTGGCGGACCTCGGCCTGAGCTTCCCGGTCTGATGGCCACCGTGGAACCGACCCTGTCCGAGATCCAGGAAGCGATCTGCGACCTGCTCCGCACCGAGCAACTCGCCGCCCTCGCGACCGTCGACGCGGAGGGCCTACCCTCCACCTCGGCCATGCACATCGCGGCGGACGGCCTCGTCGCCTATGTGCACACGTTCCAATCCAACCGCAAACACGCTCACATGCAACAGAATCCGAACGTCAGCTATGTGGCGAGCTACTTCCCGCCCGACGGCTACGCGGGCCGCGCCGACATTCGCTCCGTGCAGATCCAAGGCCGCGCCACCCTGGTCACAGACCCGGCCGAAATCCAACGAGTCGTCCAGCTCAGCCTCGAACAATTCCCCTGGCTGGCCGACACCTCCCTCTACACCAACATCAAACTCCCCGACCAAGGTCAACAGGTCTTCTACCGAATCCACCCCGTCAAGGGCCTCTGGTCCGACCACCGAGTCCGCCAACTCTGGCGCGTCCTCCTGGATTTCAGCCCCGACGGCCGCACCCTGACCACCACTCACCCCTACTACACCCACCGCCGCCGCGGCTGAACCGCGTGGAGCCCCTCGGGATCGGTCCCGAGGGGCTTTCGCTGTCAGTCGGCCGCTGTCAGTCGGCGCGGAAGATCACCTCGTGCCAGGGTTTGCGGGCGGCTGCGGTGATGTCGGACATGACGTGTTTGACGTTCGTGTATTCCTCGAAGGAGTAGGCGGACATGTCTTTCCCGAAGCCGGAGGCCTTGTAGCCACCGTGCGGCATTTCGCTGACGATCGGAATGTGGTCGTTGATCCACACACAGCCCGACCGGATTTCGCGCGCCGCCCGCTGGGTGCGGAATACGCTGCGTGACCACGCCGACGCGGCCAGCCCGTAGGGCGTGTCATTGGCCAGCGCGATGGCCTCGTCATCGGTGTCGAAGGGCAGCGCCACCAGGGCCGGGCCGAAGATCTCCTGCTGCACGATCTCCGAGTGCTGCTCCGCGCCGGTGATCAGCGTGGGTTCGTAGTACGCGCCCGCGTCCGGGGTGTGGTCCGGGATGCGGCCGCCGCGCACGATTTTCGCGCCGGATTCGCGGGCGCGTTCCACCATGCCGATCACCCGGTCGCGGTGCGTGCGGGAGATCAGCGAACCCATATCCGTGTCCGGATCCTGCACCGGTCCCAGCCGGACCTGGTCCATGAGCTCGGCGACCCGGCCCACGAATTCCTCGAACAGGGGTCTTTGCACGTACGCGCGGGTGGCGGCGGTGCAGTCCTGACCGGCATTGATCAATGCGCCCGCGACCGCGCCGCGGGCGGCGGCCTCGAGGTCGGCGTCGTCGAACACCACGAACGGAGCCTTGCCGCCGAGTTCGAGGTGCACCCGTTTGACGGCACCGGCGGCCGTGGCGGCCACGCGCTTACCCACAGCGGTCGAGCCGGTGAACGAAACCATCGCCACCGCAGGGTGTTCCACCAGCGGCTGGCCGGCCTCGGCACCGGTCCCGGTGAGGACGTTGATGACGCCGGGCGGGATGCCCGCCTCGGTGGCGGCCTCGGCGAACAGCAGCGAGGTGAGCGGAGTCAGCTCGGAAGGCTTGAGCACCACCGTGTTTCCCGCGGCGACGGCGGGCAGGATCTTCCAGGCGGCCATCTGCAATGGATAGTTCCACGGCGCGATGGACCCGATCACGCCGAGTGGCTCCCGGCGGATCGAGGAGGTGTGGTCGCCGGAGTACTCGCCGGACGCCTTACCGTCGAGATGCCGTGCGGCCCCGGCGAAGAACGCGGTGTTGTCGATGGTGCCGGGCACGTCGAACTCGGTGGCCAGCCGGATCGGCTTGCCCGCGTTGACGCTTTCGGCCGCCGCGAATTCGTCTGCGCGAGCACGCAATACCCGCGCCCACTCGTGCATGAGGTCCGACCGCGCGCCCGGCGTGAGTCCCGCCCAGCCGGGGAAGGCCGCCTGGGCGGCGGCCACGGCCTGCTCCACGTCGGCGGCGTTCGCTCCCGCTCCCGTGGTGATCTCGTCACCGGTGGCCGGTGCGGTGATCGTCAGCGGCGCACCCGAACCGGATTGCCGTGCGCCGCCGATGTATTGCAACTGTTGGTCTTGCGGCTGATCGGTCACGCTCACACCGTATGCCCATCGGCGACGGTCAGCGCGTGATCGAGAATGGCCAGGCCCTCTTTGGCCTCGGCCTCGGAGATGGTGCACGGCGGCACCACGTGCAGGCGGTTGAAATTGACGAACAGCAGCAGTCCGGCCGCCTTGGCCGCCGCCACGGTCTCGGTCATGGCCGGGCTGGTCCCGCCGTAAGGGGCGAGGGGTTCGCGGGTATCCCGGTCACGGACCAGTTCGATCGCCCAGAACACGCCCAGCCCTCGGACCTCGCCGATGCTCGGGTGCCGTTCGGCCAGTTCGCGCAGGGCGGGGCCGATCACGCGGTCGCTCATGTCGGCGGCGTTCTCGACGATGCCTTCCTCGGCCATGGCGTTGATGGTCGCCACGGCGGCGGCCGTGGCCAGCGGATGCCCGGAGTAGGTGAGCCCGCCCGGGTAGGCGCGGTCATCGAAGGTCGCCGCGATGTGCGGTGCGATGGCGACGCCACCGAGCGGCACATACCCGGAGTTCACGCCCTTGGCGAAGGTCAGCAGGTCCGGCACCACACCCGCACCGTGTCCATCGGTGAAATGGTCGATGGCGAACCACCTTCCGGTGCGCCCGAACCCCGCCATCACCTCGTCGGCGATGAACACGATGCCGTAGCGGTCGCACAGTTCCCGCACCCCGGCCAGGTAGCCCGGCGGCGGCACCATGATCCCGGCCGTGCCCGGCACCGACTCCAGGATGATGGCGGCGATGGTGCTGGGCCCCTCGAACACGATGGTCTGCTCGAGATGCTGCAGCGCCCGCTCGCATTCCTCCGCCTCGGTGGTGGCGTGGAATTGCGAGCGATACAGGAACGGCCCGAAGAAGTGCACGGTCCCGGTATTGCCGTGGTCGTTGGGCCAGCGGCGGGGGTCGCCGGTGAGATTGACCGCGGTCTCGGTGCCGCCGTGATAGGACCGGTAGCGCGAGAGCACCTTGTAGCGTCCGGTGTGCAGCCGGGCCATGCGCACCGCGTGCTCGACCGCGTCCGCGCCGCCATTGGTGAAGAAGACGCGGTCGAGCTCGCCGGGGGTGCGTTCGGCGATCAGCCGCGCTGCCTCGGAGCGGGCGTCATTGACGTAGGCCGGGCCGATGGTGCACAGCGTGGCCGCCTGCTGCTGGATGGCGGCCACCACCTTCGGATGCTGGTGTCCGATATTGGTGTTCACCATCTGCGAGGAGAAGTCCAGCAGCCGGTTGCCGTCACCGTCCCACACATAGCTGCCCTGGGCGGCGGTGATCACCATGGGGTTCAGCGACTTCTGCGCCGACCAGGAGTGGAAGACGTGCTGGCGGTCCAATTCGTAGGCGCGGGCGGCCTTCTCGCGGGCCGCCTCGGGGGTCAGACCATTGGGCAGTGTCATGGCGCGCGTCCTTACTGGTTCTGGGGGAAACCGAGGTTCAGGCCGCCGTGGCTGGGATCGAGCCAGCGGGTGGTGACGGCCTTGGTGCGGGTGAAGAAGTGCACGCCGTCGGTGCCGTGCGCGTGGGAATCGCCGAACAGGGAGTTCTTCCAGCCGCCGAAACTGTAGTAGGCCATGGGCACCGGGATCGGGACGTTGATGCCGACCATGCCGACCTCCACCTCGTTGTGGAAGCGTCGTGCCGCGCCGCCGTCATTGGTGAACAGGGCGGTGCCGTTGCCGTAGGGGTTGGCGTTGATCAGCGCCATCGCCTCGTCGTAGGTCTCGACGCGGACCACCGAGAGCACCGGGCCGAAGATCTCGTCGGTGTAGACGCTCATGTCGGGGGTGACGTGGTCGAGAATGGTGGGGCCGAGCCAGAATCCGTCGGCCGCGCCGTCCGCGTCGATGGCGCGGCCGTCGAGAACCACGGTGGCCCCGGCGGTTTCGCCCGCCGCGATGTAGCTCGCCACCTTGTCGCGGTGCGCCTTGGTGACCAGCGGGCCCATATCGGTGCCGCGGGTGCCGTCGCCGGTTCGAATGGTGGTGGCGCGCTGGTTGATTCGCGCGACCAGGTCGTCGGCGATCTCGCCCACCGCCACCAGCGCGCTGATGGCCATGCAGCGTTCGCCCGCCGAGCCGAAGCCCGCGTTGACGGCGGCGTCGGCGGCCAGGTCGAGGTCGGCGTCCGGCAGCACCACCATGTGGTTCTTCGCCCCGCCCAGCGCCTGCACCCGCTTGCCGTTGGCGGTGCCGTGCTCGTAGACGTACTTGGCGATCGGGGTCGAGCCGACGAACGAGATCGCCTTGATCGCGGGGTTTTCCAGCAGTTCGTCGACGGCCACCTTGTCGCCCTGCACCACGTTGAACACGCCGTCGGGCAGTCCGGCCTCCTGCCAGAGTTCGGCCAGCCACAGCGACGCCGACGGGTCCTTCTCGCTCGGCTTGAGCACCACGGTGTTCCCGGCCGCGATGGCGAGGGGGAAGAACCACATGGGCACCATGGCCGGGAAGTTGAACGGCGAGATGATCGCGACCGGCCCCAGCGCCTGGCGCACCGAGAAGATGTCGACCTTGGTGGAGGCGTTCTCGGTGTAGCCGCCCTTGAGCAGATGCGGTATGCCGCAGGCGAATTCCACCACCTCCAGGCCGCGGGTGACCTCGCCGAGCGCGTCGGCGAGCACCTTGCCGTGTTCGGCGGTGATGAGCGCGGCCAGTTCCTCCTTGCGCTCGTTGAGCAGCTCGCGGAAGCGGAACAGCACCTGGGTGCGCCGGGCCAGGGAGGCGTCGCGCCAGGCCGGGAAGGCGGCGACGGCGGCCTCGACGACCGTGCGCACATCGGCCGCGGAGGCCAGCGCGACCTGGCCGGTGACCACCCCGGTGGCAGGGTTGGTGACGGGGGCGCTCGCGGTGCTCGAACCGGCGAAGGATTTGCCGTCGAGCCAGTGTCCGATCGTGTTCATGCCCATACTCTGCGCCACTACCCGCCGGTTGGGCCCCGACATTGTGTGCGCGATTCCGAGCTTCGTTTTACGATTCGTCGGTGCTCCTCACCGTTGCCGACATCGTAGCCATGCCCGTGGTGCAGGCCGGGCGGCCCGAGCTGGCGGGCGGCGGCTCGCTGGATCGGCCGGTGCGCTGGGTGCATGTGAGCGAGCTGCCGGAGGTCGCCGAACTGCTGGTCGGGCGGGAGTTGATCCTCACCACCGGGCAGGCGCTGGCCGGTTCCGACGCGGCCACCGTCGCGTACCTGGAATCGCTGGCCGCGGCCGGTATTTCGGGGCTGGTCGTCGAATTGGGCACCTACCTGCGGGAATTACCGCCGATCGTGGCCGCGACGGCGGACCGGCTGGGCATGCCCGTGGTCGCGCTGCATCGTGTGGTGCGGTTCGTGGAGATCACCGAGGCGGTGCACCGCGTGATCGTGGCCGACCAGTACGACGAACTCGAATTCGCCCGCACCGTGCACGAAACCTTCACCGCCCTCAGCGTCCGCCGCGCCTCGCTCGCCGAAATCGTGAAGACCGCTGCCGGAATGCTGGACACCTCGATCGTCCTCGAGGACCTCACCCACCGCGTCCTGGCTCTGACCGCCCGCCACACCGGCACCCCCGCCCTGCTCGAACAGTGGGAGCACGTCTCCCGCCTGCTGCCCGACACCGACCCGAACGTCGTCCCGGTGGGCCCGCACACCCAGCCCTGGGGCCGCCTCATCCTCCGCCCGGCACTCGCCTCGCCCGCGAACGGCGGCGCGGAATCCGTCTCCGGCGCCGCCGAAGTGTCGACCGCCCGCGCCCGGATGGTGCTGGAGCGGGCGGCGCAGACCTTGACGCTGCACCGCATGATCGAGCGTGACCGCTTCGGCCTGCACCGGCAGGCGCAGACCGGGCTCATCGACGACATGGTCACCGGCCGCCTCGGCGATGAGCGCGACGCCGTCGCCTTGGCCGCGGCACTCGGTCTCGCCCGTCGTGCTCGATATGTCCCTCTCGCTGTGGATTTCGCGGTCGCCGAACTCGAGGGCGGGTCCGCATCGGATCCGGTGGCGCAGCAACGCCGTACCGCCGCCCTGCTCGACGCCGCTCAGCACGGCATCGCCCTGGCCAAGGCGACCGCCCTGGCCGCTCCCGAGCACGGCAACCGAATCATCCTGCTGCTGGCCATCTCTCGCGGCGGCGACCTCGATACCGCACTCACCGCGGTCTGCACCGCCATGCTCGCCGAAATCCGCCGGGTGGCAGGCGTCCGGCACGCGGTCATCGGCGCGGGCCACGCCTCGGACTCGCTGCTCGACACCGCTCGCGAACTCGCCCACGCCGCCCACGTCGCCGAAGTGGCGCTCGCCCTGGCTCCGTCCCGCCCCCGTCCCTACTACCGCAGCGGCGACATCCGCCTGCGTGGCCTGCTCGCCCTCATCCGCGATGAGCCCGGTGTCCAGCGCTTCGCCGAAACCGAACTCAGCGCGCTGCTACGCCACGACATCCGCAACTCCACCGATCTCACCGCCACGCTGCGTCAATACCTCGACCTGGCCGGCAACAAAACCGAACTCGCCAAACGCCTCACCATCAGCCGCCCCACCCTCTACGACCGCCTCGCTCGCATCGAACGCATCCTCGCCGTAGACCTCGACGACGGCGAGACTCGAACCTCCCTCCACACCGCCCTGCTCATCCGAGACCTGCTCCCCGCTCGGGCGAACCACTGACCTTTCCAACTTGTAATCCCTTTGAAAGGGCAGCGGCGCAGCGTGTCGCCATGACATTCAAATCGGCGGCCCTGCTTCCCGCCCTGTGCGCGGCACTGGCTGTCGCGGCCGCTCCGGCCGCCGCCAAGCCCAGCCCCTCGGGGCAGTACTTACGCAATGTGTTCTACAACGAGTGCCTCACCGACCGTGGCGCGAACCTGACCCCGCAGTTGCAGCCGTGCAGTCACGGCTCGGACGGTTACATCGTGCCGGCTCAGCGCTGGAATCAGATTCCGGTTTCCCTTCCCAGCAACTACTACTTCATTCAGTTGGTCAGCGGCCTGGGGCACAGCCTGGAGTTCGAAGGCGGCGCCTTCGGAACCCCTCTGTACACCCATCCCGTCCCCGCTGGCGGACCCCAGACCGTGTTCATGATCGGCGGCGCCAACCGCACCGCCTTGTCGCCCGGCTATTGCTTCGCCACCTGCAATCTGTTCAGCGAGAACACTCCCCTGTACCTCGCTCCGTATCAGCACAGCCAGCCCATGGAAGCCACCATCGCCTTCCCCAACCAACTCGACAACTTCACCGACGACATGGTGCTGTGGACCCAAGGCCCGGACGCCCCACCCTCCTGCGACGACTGCGGCGGCGGCTCGTAGCCGCAGCCACGAGCCGCCGCAGCAGGTCGGGCCGGGCATACTGGCCGGGTGGTGGAGTTCGGGATCTTGGGGCCTGTTGAGGTTCGGCGGGCGGATGGGGGTCCGTTTCCGGTTGGGGGGCCGCAGGTTCGGGCCTTGTTGGCGGTGCTGGCGTTGGATGCGGGGCGGGTGGTCGGGCGGGAGCGGCTGATCGAGGAGTTGTACGGGGAGGGGGCGCCGGGGGATGCCGGGCATGCGTTGCAGTCGCAGGTGTCGCGGTTGCGGCGGGCGTTGCGGAGCGGGGGCGGGGAGGGGGAGTGGGTCGAATCCAGCGGGGCGGGTTATCGATTGGCGGTGGCGGCGGAAGCGGTGGACGCGCTGCGGTTCGCGCGGCTGGCCGACCTGGGGCGAAAGGCGTTGCGGGAGGGGGATCCCGCTGCCGCGGTGACGCTGCTGGAGGAGGCGCTCGGGTTGTGGCGGGGGCCCGCGCTGGCCGATGTGCGGGATGCGCCGTTCGCTGAGGAAGCGGCCGCGCGGCTGGCGGAGGCGCGGTTGGCGGTGGAGGAGGATCGGGCCGACGCGGCACTGGCGGTGGGCGAGCCGGAGTCCGTCACGGCGGTGCTGTCGGACATTGTTGCGGCGCATCCGCTTCGGGAACGGGCACGGGCGTTGTTGATGCGCGGGCTGTATGCGGCGGGACGGCAGGCCGAGGCGCTGGAGTCCTTCGAGGAGGGGCGGCGGCTGCTCGCCGAGGAACTCGGGGCCGATCCCTCCGCCGAGTTGACGGACGCCCATCTGCTGATCCTGCGCGCGGATGAGGTTGCGGGAGCGTCGAATCGGCGGTTGCCGACACCGCTCACCAGCTTCGTGGGGCGCGAGGCGGAGTTGGCGCGACTGGTCCCACTGCTCGCGACCTCGCGGCTGGTCACCTTGATCGGGCCGGGCGGGACGGGGAAGACGCGCCTGGCGCTGGCGGCGGGCGGTCGGGTGCGCGGTGCGGTGTGCTTCGTCGAATTGGCTGCGCTGCTGGATGGTTCGCACGTCGCCGCGGCCGTCGCGAACGCGCTGGGCGGTCGTGACCTGTCCGAACGCACCGGCCCGCGCGACCCCGAAGCCCAGCTGATCGCCATGCTGACCGATCGTCCCCAGACACTGATTCTCGACAACTGCGAGCAGGTGGTGCTCGGCGTCGCCCGGCTCGCCCACCGGCTGCTGACCGCCTGCCCGGGCCTGCGCATTCTCGCGACCAGCCGGGAGGCGCTGCGCGTCACCGGCGAAACGTTGTTCCAGGTGCCGCAACTACCTACGGCCCCAGCGGATTCCGCCCTCGCGGAGCAGCTGTCGGCCCCCGCCGTGCGCCTCTTCGCCGACCGCGCCGCCGCCGTCCGCCCCGGCTTCGTGCCGGACGCGGGCACCATCGCCATGGTCGCCCGCATCTGCGCCCGCCTCGACGGCTTGCCCCTCGCCATCGAACTCGCCGCCGCCCGCCTACGCACCCTCGACCTCCCCGAGATCGACGCCCGCCTCTCCGACCGCTTCCGCCTACTGGCCCGCGGCGACCGCACCGCCGAACCCCGCCACCAAACCCTGCAAGCGGTGGTCGCCTGGAGCTGGGACCTCCTCGACCCCGCCGAACAGTTACTGGCCCAGCGCTTCTCGGTCTTCGCGGGAGGCGCGACAGCGGCCGCCGTCCGGCACGTCTGCGGCCCAGACGGCGGCGGCGCGATGGAAGGCGGCGACGTTTTCGAGGGCCGCAATGCTCTGCAGGGCCGCAACGCTTTGGCTGGCAGCGACGCTCTGGAGGGCAGCGACGTTCTGGACGAGATCGACGACCTCCTGGCCGATCTCGCCGACAAGTCCCTTCTCGACGTCACCGCGGGCCGCTACCGCATGCTCGAAACCATCCGAGAATTCGCCCGTGCCCGCGCCCTCGAATCCGGTGACCACGCCACCACCCAACGTGCCCACGCCGAATACTTCACGGCCCTCGCCGAATCTTCGGATCCCCTGCTGCGCACAGCATCCCAACTCGACCACCTCTGCCTGCTCGCCGCCGACCACGACAACCTCCAGTCCGCCCTGCGCTGGTCCGCCACCGAGGCTCCGCACCTGGCGGCTCGCCTGATCGCCGCCCAAGCCTGGTACTGGTGGCTCACAGGCCGCCCTGGCGACGCCCCCACCCTCGCGACCCGCCTACTGCCGCAACTGGCCCCACCCCATCGTTCCGACGTGGGTGACGTCGCGGGGGTGGGGAGCGGGGTCGAGGCGGAGCGGTACGCCCTGTGCGTGGCCGTGGCGGGGCGTGGGCGTGGTGATCTCGTCGCGGAGGCCGAGCGGGCGGCGGCGGGGATCGTGGCGGTGGAATGTCCACTGCGGCAACCGCATCTGGTGCTGCTGCTGGCCATGGCGGGCGGCATGCTGCCTGGCGATCCTGCGGACCTGCGCCGGTTGTTCGGGCCGGACGCCTGGTCGCAGGCGTTTCTTCGGATGGGAGACGGCATGGGATTGCTCATGTCCGGTCGCGCCGAGGAATCGGAGCCCGAATTCGCTGCCGCGCTCGCGGGTTTCCGCGCCATCGGCGACCGGTGGGCGATCGCGGCCACCCTGGACAAACTGGCTGTCGTCGCCGAGCAGCGCGGCGACCGCGCCGCGTCGCTGGCCCTCATCGACGACGCCGTCGCGGTGAACGCCGAATTGGGTTGGGCCGCCGACATGGCCGACCTGCTGACCCGTCGCGGTGACATCCTGCTCGGAGCGGCGGATGCGGGTCGGGATGTCGAAGCGGCGCGCGCGGACTATCAGCGGGCAGCCGACCTGGCGCGGTCCACCGGCGCGATCGACATGTACGCCGGTGCGCTGCGCGGGCTGGGCGATGTCGCGCGCACCGAGGACTTCGAGGCCGCGCGACGCTACTACGCTGCCGCGCTGGACATCCCGGCCGCCGGTTCGCCCAACGTTGTCGAGGCGCACGAGCGGGCCCAGGCCGGACTCGCATCGCTGGGGAAGGACTGACACCGAATCGCAGGCGTTCTCGGGGTGAGCCGGGCGCTCGCGGCGGCTGTGCGAGGGTCCTGTCGCAGTTCAGAGGCTCGGTGAGCGTCGGTGAGTCGACGGTGAGGGTTCGGTGAGCCCCTCCGGCGAAGGTTTGTGTCATGACCAGCACACAGCAGTTCGCCAACAAGACCGTTCTCATCTCCGGCGCTTCCGTCGCCGGCCCGGCTCTCGCCTTCTGGCTGCGGGAGTACGGCTTCAGCGTCACCGTCGTGGAACAGGCTCCGGCTCTGCGCGAGGGCGGCTACAAGGTCGACATCCGCGGCGTGGCCATGGACGTCATCGACCGCATGGGCCTGAGCGAGGAGATCCGCAAGGCGTCCACCGATATCCGCGGCGGCTCCTGGGTGGACGAGGCAGGCAAGCCCGTCGCCACGCTCGGTCCGGATGTGATCGGCATGCGCTCGCCCGGCGACGACGAGGTGTTGCGCGGCGACCTGGCCCGTATCCTGTTCGACGCCACCAAGAACGGCGTCGACTACCGCTTCGGTGACGCGATCACCGAGCTGGTCGAGCACGCCGACGGCGTCGAGGTGCACTTCCGCAATGCGGCTCCGCAGGTGTTCGATCTGGTGATCGGCGCGGACGGCATGCATTCCACGGTGCGCCGCAGCGTGTTCGGCGCGGAGGAGCAGTTCGCCCGCCACACCGGCATGGCCGCCTGCGTCATCTCGGTGCCCAACACCCTCGACCTCGACCGCTGGGAACTCATCCACGCCGCCCCCGGCAAGGTGGCGCAGGTGTACAGCACCCACCACTCGGCGGCCAAGGCGCAGTTCATCTTCCCCGCCCCCGAGCAGCTGCCCGACCGCCGCGATGTGGCCGCCCAGCAGCGTCTGGTGGCCGACGCCTTCGCCGACAGCGGCTGGGTCGTGCCCGACCTGCTGGCCGCCATGCCGGAGTCGCCGGACTTCTACTTCGACACCGTCAGCCAGATCCACCTCGAGCACTGGACCTCCGGCCGGGTGGCGCTGGTCGGCGACGCCGCCTACTGCCCCTCCCCGCTCTCGGGCCAGGGCACCAGCATGGCGCTGGTCGGGGCGTACGTGCTGGCGGGGGAGTTGCGCGCCGCCGCGGGCGATCACCGGGTCGCCTTCCCCGCCTACCAGGAGCGCATGCGCGAGTACGTCGAGGAGAACCTCACTCTCGGCTGGAACAACGCCACCCAGATGGTCGCGGGCGACCCCAAGGCGCTGAAGATGCAGCTGACCATGATGCGCATGCTGCGCTGGATGCCGTGGAAGGGCCTGGCCCTGCGCCCCATCATCAAGCCGATCGAGAAGGCCGCCAACGCCATTCGACTCCAGACGTACTGAGCCCACCCCGATCTCGGCCCCGGGGTTGACCCGGGGCGGCGGGTTATCGGTCTCCGGGTGGATCCCGGATGCGCGCCGGTCCCGTTGGATGGGAATCTCGAACGAATCCGACGTTGGAGGCTGGACGTGACCATCGCCGTATACACCACCTGGGTGTGGCTGGCATTCGAGATCGGCCTGCGGGTGCGGGACCGGCTGCGCGGCACCGGATCCACGGCGGGTGACGGCGGCACCAGGCTCGCCATCATGCTGCTGGTCGCGGCGGCGATGACGGTGGCCAGCTTCACCGGCATCTTCCTGCCCGCCGACAGCCCGCTGCGTTTCCCCGGCCCGGTGGTCGGGTGGCAGGTCGCGGGCATCGCTCTGATGTGGCTGGGCCTGGCGGTCCGGATCTGGGCGATCACCGTGCTGGGCAAGCACTTCCGTACCACGGTGGAAGTCGATGCCGACCAGCCGGTCATCAGCAACGGTCCCTACCACTGGATCCGCCACCCTTCCTACACGGGTGTCCTGCTGGTCACCATTGGCTTCGGCATCGCTTCCGCCAACTACCTCTCCCTGTTGCTGACCACGATCGTCCCGGTCTACGCGTTCCTGCGCCGCATCCGCCTGGAGGAACGAACCCTCCTCGAAACCCTCGGCGCCCCCTACGAGACCTACCGCCTAACCACCAAGCGCCTGGTCCCCGGCCTCTACTGAACGCTCGTAGGTGATCTCGTACCTCGCGGCCACGGGGTTGATCTTGTCCGGGTCGAGCGCGCCGTCGGTGAGCACCGCCGGACCCGCTTCGAAGAGATCCTCCAGATAGCACTCCCAGCCGCCGGGCGAGGAGATCTGCAGGACGCGCGGCGGCGGCGTGGACCCGCGGCGGAGAGCATGCGGAACCCCATGGGGGAGTAGCACGAACATTCCAGCCGCCGCCTGCACCACACGATCGTCGAACTCCACCTCGAGGACCCCGTCGAGCACGTAGATCGATTCGTCGGCGACGTGATGGGTGTGACGCGGAATGTCCCGGGCGAGAGTGACTTCCAGCAGTGAGAAGCGGCCCTCGGTATCGGCGGTGGCGGCCTTCACGGCGAAGGCGGGCGGCAGCGGCACCCGACCGGGGCGGGCCGTGCCGGGCTCGAGCAGCAGAAAACGATTGCGGGACATGGTGGTACCCTTTCGACAATCAAGAAACGGAACCGGAATCCGATTCCGTTTCGAGTGTAGGCCGCAAAGGAGCCCGAGTGTCAACCCCCTCCTCGTCCGCCCGCAAGCCCCGCGCGGACGCCTCACGCAATCGCGACCGCATTCTGGAGGCGGCCCGAAACCTGTTCGCCGAGAACGGTGATCGCGTGCAACTACCGGACGTCGCCCGTGCCGCCGGAGTCGGCATGGGCACCGTCTACCGCCACTTCCCGACCCGCGCCGACCTCGTCGAAGCCGCCGCCGCCCACCGCTTCGCCGCCATCGAGCACTACGCCCGCACCGAATGCCGACAGGCCGCCCCCGGCCACCAGCTCACCCGTTACCTGACCCACGTAGGCGAAACCCTCGCCGCCGACAGCGGCCTGTCCGCAGCCATCGAATCCACCCGCCACTCCCGAGGCAGCGAGCCCCGAGCTGAAACCCTGACCCGCCTCGCCGAGGCCATCGATGACCTCATCGAATCAGACCGCGCGGCAGGCGCAGTGCGCGCGGACCTGTCTTCCGTCGACGTCTACCTGATCGTAGGCGCACTGTCGGCGACCATCCGTCACGGCGACGACTGGCGTCGGCTCCTGAACCTGACGATCGACGGCCTGCGCCCCTGAATGCCCTCCGGCAACGACCCGACATCAACAGCGGCTTCGCGATCGATCGCGCCGATATCGTCCAGTAACTTCAGATCGAACAGGTCACGGGACGCGGCACGGTCAGCCCATGCGGCAGTTTTCCACGCCGCGAACGCGGGCACGGTGGGGACGAGCAGCTCTGCCGGTGGTGCATCGGCGTAGCGCTGCACCATTTCTCGGCGCTCCGTCGGCCAAGCCGGATAGCCGGTTCTGCCGAGCAGTTGGATGCGCACCAGGACTCCGTCGGGGCTCATGAGGACGGCACTCAGCAGGTGTGAGATCAGGTGGTCGCGTCGTACCTGGGCGGGTGAGACGCCGAATTGGGTTGCGACCGTTTGTTCCTCGTGGTCGGTGAGCATGTCATGCGGCTCCGAGCAGTCGGTTGAGGGTGGCTTTGCGGCGTTGTCTGCCGGCCAGGTCGGTGAGCAGGGCGTGGTCTGCGCGGGGTAGTAGGGCGCGCACGGCGGTGGCCGCCTCGGCTGGGAGTTCGCCCAGGTCGGGGCGGGCTGCCAGGTCGAGGATCGTTTGCTCGACGGTGGTGATCCAACCGGTTCCCAGCTCCCACCGGTGTCGTTCGATATCCAGCGTCCCTATGTTTCGACGGACGAAGAACACGGTGGCGGTACGGTCCGCGAGTTGCAGGGTCGGACGGTGTCGGGCGGCTGCGACAACCGCCGTTCCGAGCGCGCGCGGTATCCCTCCGTGCACCCGCGCTGCCGACAGACCCATGAGGGCGACGGTTTCGATGCCCTCGTCAGCGGCGGCGATACCGAGGGCGGTGGGTTCGAGTTCCGGGATCCAGGCTTGCCCGATGCGATCGTCGGGCACGGCCGCGTAGTACCCGGTCGCTATGCGGTGCAGTGCACCGGCTTCGGTGAGGCGGGCGAACTCGGGCCGTGGATGCGCGTAGATTCCGGCGGCGTCACGCGGTCGTAGCACCCTGATCGGCCGTCGCAAGAGCGCCGATGGGACTCTGGCGGCCGTCTGGCCCATGACTGTCACCTCCGTAGGGTTAGAGCCTACGCTCATGCCAGTCATGGCTTGGGATATTGGGATCCACGGCTGGTGGGTCAGGCCGGGTCGGCGCCCATGGGGTTGGGGTAGGGGACTTCGCCGGCGCGGACTATCGCGCGGGCGGCGGGGGTGAGGACGGAGAGGGTTTCGACCATGCCGGGGAGGTCGCGGTAGGCGGTCATGGCGAGGGCGTCGGTGCGGGATTCGATGTGGTCGCGCAGGGCGCGGCCGGTGTCGGTGACGCCGTCGCGGTCGAGCAGGCCGCGGTGGACGAGGCGGTCGCGGGCGGCCTGCCAGTCGGCGTCGCTCCAGCCGCGGTTGTCGCGCCAGAGTTGTTCGGGGGTGCCGGTCGAGGCGGAGAACAGGACGTGTGCCTCACAGCCGTCGATGCCCTCCGACAGCAGGCAGGCCACGTGCCCGTCACCGCGATGCTCGCGCAGGGTGGTGGCGGCCTGCCACAGCGCGTGCACGGCATCGCCGGGGGTGGGCAGGTCGCGGTTGGCGGCGAAGAGCGGACGGCCCGAGGCGGGCGCGGCATCGATGGCCGCGTGCAGATGCGGGAGGACCCGCGCGGCCACGGTGACGATGTCGGGCACCACGGCCCGCAGCACCGCGGCCGCCGCGATCGTGCGGGTGGCGATCACCGCGTCGGGCGTGGCGAACCCCCACGCGTCCGGAATCGCGCGCCGGATCATGTCCGGATGGAAGTTGTAGAAGGTGGCCTCCACCACCGACGGCCCCACCGCCCCCAGCGGAGCCGAGCGCGCCGCGAAGTACCCCATCCAATATCCGCGCAGGCCAACGGCTTTGTTGGCGGCCCGGCAGTCGGCGGCGAAGTAGGTGACGGCGTGCAGCGGTTCCAGCACCCGCCACATGTCGCGAGCGAACGCATTGTCCATGCGCCCCACCCTATCCACTGAGTTGACCGAACTGAAGCCAGATCCGGTGTGCGTAGTTGGTATCTACTGGTAACCCGGTTTCATGTCCCGGCAACATTGGGGACCGCACAATTCCTCCCATGACCGAGACGCACACCCGGTCGGGCTACGGGGATCGCGTGATCGCCGTCGAGCCCGGCGGCGACGACTACATTCCGGAGGACGCCCGCCACGGCACTCCGCGAAAACTGTTCTGGACGTGGATGTCCCCGAACATGGAGTTCGCCACCGTCTTCGTCGGCGTGCTCGCCGTCACCGCCTACGGCATGAACTTCTGGCAGGCGACGCTCGGCCTGGTGGTCGGCACCGGGATCGGCGCGGTCGCGCACTATCTGCTCTCGGCGCGCGGCCCGCTGCACGGTGTCCCGCAGATGGTGCTGGGCCGCTTGGCTTTCGGCTATCGCGGCAATGCGCTGCCCGCGGCGTTCATGTCGGTGATGTGCGGGGTCGGCTGGTTCGCCACCAACTCCGTCAGCGGCGCGTTCGCCTTGAATTCCCTGACCGGCATGCCGAAATTGACCGCGCTGCTGGTGATCGTGGTGGTGCAGACCGCCTTCGCGTTCTTCGGCCACAATCTGGTGCAGGCGGTGGAGCGCATCGCCTTCCCACTGCTGGCGATCGTGTTCGCCATCGTCACCGTGGTGATCTTCAGCAAGGCGCACCTGGGCGCGCCCGCACCCGCGGGCGGCGTGGGCGGAATGGGCGGCTTCCTGCTCACCGTCGGCACCGCGTTCGGTTACGCCGCGGGCTGGAATCCCTACGCCGCGGACTACTCCCGCTACCTGCCCGTCTCGGCTTCCCGCCTGGCGACCGGCGGTTACGCCTCGGCCGGACTGTTCCTGTCCTGCGTGTGGCTGACCGTGCTGGGCGCGGCGTCCGCGACGGTGACCGGCACCGCGGAGGGCAGCCCGACCGACGTGTTCACCGCGAATCTGTCCACGCCGCTGAAGGATCTGACCCTGCTGGCCATCGCGGTCGGCGCGGTGGCCGCCAACGCGCTCAATGTGTACTCGGGCGCGATGGCGTTCGTGACCATGGGCTTCAAATTCTCGGTCGGCGCCCAGCGCGCGCTGGTGTCGGCGGCCTTCGGGGTGCTGGGATTCCTGGTCGCCTGGTGGGCGCTGCCGGACGCGGCGGCCAGCTACGAGGGCTTCCTGCTCATCGTCGCGTACTGGATCGGCCCGTGGCTGGGCGTGGTGTTCGCCGACGAGTATCTGCGCCGCGGGCAGCGCGTCGACCATCTGCTCTACGATCGCGCGCACACCAATTGGGGTGGGGTGGCGGCCTTCCTGATCGGCCTGGTGGTGTCGGTCGTGCTGTTCTCCAACCAGGAGAAGTTCGTGGGCGCGGTCGCCAAGGCGCTGCCGCAACTGGGCGACATCACCTTCTTCGTCGGCTTCCTGCTCTCGGGCGCGGCCTACCTGCTGCTCAACCGGTCCCGGATTTCCCGGCAGGCGGTGGCAGCATGATCGGCATGATCAATGCACAGGATCTGCTGGTCACCGCCTACGACGAGGCACAACTGGGGCTGCGGGAGGGCGGCATCCCGATCGGGGCGGCGCTGTTCGACAGCGCCGGAAACCTGCTGGGCCGCGGCCACAACCGCCGGGTTCAGAACGACGACCCGAGCGTGCATGCCGAGACCGACGCCTTCCGCAATGCGGGCCGCCGCCGCGACTACCGCGACACCATCATGGTCACCACGCTGTCCCCGTGCTGGTATTGCAGCGGCCTGGTCCGCCAGTTCGGTATCGGCGCGGTCATCGTCGGCGAATCCCGCACCTTCACCGGCGGCCACGACTGGCTTGCCGCGCACGGTGTTTCGATCACCGTGCTCGACGATCCGGCGTGCGTCGACATGATGACCCGCTTCATCGCGGAACGACCGGAACTCTGGAACGAGGACATCGGGGTGGCCGAATGAGTGGAGTGGCGTGATGAACGCGATCGCGACCGTCGACTTGAACGAGTGGCGTGCGGGCGGCGCCACGGCCGCCCGGGTGCTGCGCGAGGTGGACGCGGGCATGCAGCGCGCGGGCTTCCTGCTGGTGCGCGGACACGGTGTGCCGCAGGGACTTCCGGCCGACCTGCGCGCGGCGGCCCGCCGATTCTTCGCGCTGCCGCCGGAGGTGAAGCAGCGCTACGCGGTCTCCGTCGGCGGTCGCGGCTGGATCGGTCCCGGGCTCGAGGCCAACGGCTACGCCGAGGGCACCGAGACCCCGCCGGATCTCAAGGAGACCTTCGCGATCGGCGCGGACACCCACACCGGTGACGACCTGGTCGACGAGGTGTGGTTCCTCGAGAACGTGTGGCCCGCCGAGGTGAGCGAACTGCGCGAGTTGTTCCTCGCCTACACCGCGGCGATGCGCACCCTCTCCGACGAACTGCTCGCCCTCTTCGCCGCCGCACTCGACCTGCCGCGCAACCCTTTCCAGGATCTGGCCAGCCGTCCCACCTGGACCTGCAATATCAACCACTACCCGCCGCTGACCGAGGTCGGCGCGCCCGAGCCCGGCCAGTTCCGCATCGGCCCGCACACCGATTTCGGCACCGTCACCGTCCTGGACCGCGAACCCGGCGCGGGCGGCCTGCAAGTGTTCACCGACGACGGCGGCTGGGCCGACGCACCCCACGACCCGACGGCCCTCACCGTGAACATCGGTGACCTGCTGGCCTATTGGAGCGGCCAGCGCTGGCCCGCGGGCCGCCACCGCGTCCTGCCACCTCAGCCCTCCGCCCCCGAAGAAGACCTGGTCTCCCTCATCTACTTCTATGAACTCGACCACGACGCCCGGGTGACACCCCTCGAGCCACCCATCGGCCGCATCGGCGGTCAACCCCCGGTGATCTCCGCCGAGTTCCTCCGCACCCGCCTCGACGCCATCACCCTCGGCTGACCTCGACCCGCCCGAATCCCCTTCGGCCACAGACTTTCCGGCGAGTTCCCACGGCCGTCGCAGGACGGCGGCCGTGGGGGCGATCCCCATCAGGCGGTCGCGGCGGTGGGGGTAGTCGCTGTGCCCGTGGCAGGGGCCGCGGTTGGGGCGGCGGGCGGTGTGTCGGCTGTCGGCGGGACCGCAGGCGCGGCAACGTTTCTCCGCACCGATCCGCGCAGGCTGATCGTGAGTAGCGCGAGCGCGCCCGCCACCAGGACCAGGCCGATCCAGCCGAGTGATCCCGCGCCCCACCATTGGATGCCGAGGCCGCCTGCTGCGCCGCCGAGCGCGATGCCGAAGTACTGGGCCGATGCATTGAGGCCGAGTAGCAGCGGGGAACCTTGCGGGGAGAGTTCCACCAGCCGATGTTGTTGTGCCACAGCCCAGATCCAGCCGGGAATGCCGAAGGCGATGCACCAGGCGATCGCGGTGGGGAAGTGCTGGCCGGAGACCTGGACCAGGGCGAGGACGGCACCCGCGCCGATCAAGGTCAGCGGCATGATGCGCCTCGAGCCGAGCCGGTCGACCAGTCGGCCGCCGAGGGTGCTGCCGACCACGGCCGTGAGGCCGTAGATCCAGAGCAGGATCGTGAATCGCCCGGTGCTGCCGCCGGTCGCGGAGTGCATGGCCGCCGCCAGGTAGGTGTACACGGTGAACATGCCGCCGAACAGCAGGACCGCGTGCAGCAGTCCGGTGGCGATCGTCTTGTCGCGCAAGGGTTGTAGCCGTTCCCGCAGCCGCGCGGGCGCGGGCAGGTGTACGGCGGGGATGACCGCCGCGACGCTGGCCAGTGCCAGCGCGCCGAGTGCCGCGACCAGCCACAGCGTGGCCCGCCAGCTGAACGCGCCGCCGATCCAGGTGCCGATCGGCACGCCCAGTGCGGTGGCCACCGTGAGCCCGCCGATCACCACCGAGATCGCGCGCCCGCGTCGCTCCGGCGGGGAGAGCGCGGCCGCGACGGCCGTCGCGTTCGGCGTGTACATGGACGCGCCCGCCGCCGCGATCACCCGCGAGGCCAGCACCAGCGCGAAGGTTCCGGCCAGCGCCGTCACCACATTGCCCAGGACGAACAGCGATAAAGCGATGAGCAGCACCCGTTCTCGCGACAACCGGGCGGTGGCGGTCGCGAGAATCGGCGACAGCACCGCGTAGGACAGCGCGAAGACGGTGACCAGCTGCCCGGCCGCGGAGGTCGAGACCCCCAGATCGTCCGACACCGGCGTGACCAGTCCGGCGGTGACGAACGCGTCGATGCCGATGGCGAATGTGCCCAGTGCCAACGTAATCAGTCGTGAATTCACCCGAGACTCCTCGAACAGGGTGAGCGGGAACCCGCATTAGTTTGACGTTCGTCATACTATGAAGACAGTTCGATGGATGTCAAACAATCCAACAGTTGCTAGGGTGACGCCATGCGGTAC
Source organism: Nocardia sp. NPDC004722 (assembly GCF_053601505.1). Taxonomy (NCBI): domain Bacteria; kingdom Bacillati; phylum Actinomycetota; class Actinomycetes; order Mycobacteriales; family Nocardiaceae; genus Nocardia; species Nocardia sp. NPDC004722. The sequence goes on along the minus strand of NZ_JBSGBY010000035.1, from coordinate 4,536 downwards.
CTGCCCCAACCCGCCACCGGCGACATCGAATTCGTCGCCGTCATGCACGCCCTCTCCGATCAGGTGCGCCTGCGCCTGCTCGCCGCCCTGGCCGACGACGCCGAACACGCCTGCGCCGCCGCGGCCGAGGGCATCGAGGTCCACAAATCCACCATGTCCCACCACTTCCGCGTGCTGCGCGACTCCGGCCTCATCACCACCCGCCAGGACGGCCGCAACCGCTTCGTCCGCCTCCGCCGCGAAGACCTCGACGACCGCTTCCCCGGCGTCCTCGACGCCGCCCTCACCGCCGCGTCCGCCCTCCCGGTCGAAGCCTGAGACCCGGCAGAGCGGGAACAAGGCCGAAGCGTGTCGTGTTGGGTGCGGGCATGACGACACTTGGATTGATCGGGAGTGGCAATATCGGCGGCACCGTGGCCAGGCTGGCCGTGGCGGCGGGGATCGATGTGGTGTTGAGCAATTCGCGGGGGCCGGAGTCGCTGGCCGAACTGGTGTCGGAGCTGGGGGAGCGGGCGCGCGCCGCCACGCCCGCCGAGGCCGCCGCCGCGGGGGACATCGTGGTGGTGACGGTGCCGCTGAAGGCGTATCAGCAGGTGCCGGTGGATCCGCTGGTCGGCAAGGTGGTCATCGACACCAACAACTACTACCCCGACCGCGACGGCGAGTTCGCCGATCTGGCGGCGGGTACCGCCACGAGTTCCGAACTGCTGCAACGGCATCTGCCGCGCTCACGCGTGGTGAAGGCGTTCAACAACATCCTCTTCCGCCACCTCGCGGAACTGGCCCGCCCCGCCGGAGCCGCCGACCGCACCACCCTCCCGATCGCCGGTGACGACGCCGAAGCGAAAGCCGCTGTGGCCCAACTGCTCAGCACCCTCGGCTACGACACCCTCGACATCGGCACCCTCGCCGACAGCTGGCGCACCCAGCCCGACACCCCGGTCTACGGCAAGCCCTACGCCACTACCGAGCCGTTCTGGGAACACCCGGCCGTCCCGGCCGACGCCGCCACCATCCGCAAGGCGGTCGACGCCGCCGAGCGCTGAAATATCTACCGGGCGGCGGTGTCAGGGCCGTCGCCCGGTCGAGTGGTCAGTCGTTGCAGATGGCAGCGCGGACGATGACCGAGTCGCCGTACCATTCGGCGTTCTGTTCGGCGGCGGCGGGCGTGTCACCGAAGCCGCCGGTGTACTTGTTCATCGAGTTGGAGAAGGCCGCCGCCCCGCACTTGGGGAACGTGGTGATGACGGAGCAACTGGCCTCGCCGCACTTGTCGATGGCGGCCTGGTTGGCCTGAGCCTCGGTGTCGTAGTTCCAGGCCCAGCCCAGATCTCCGTTGTCGGACACCGCGATCGCGCCCCACGCACCGCTCGCGGCCTGCGCCGGGGCGGCGGGCAGCAGAACGGCGGCGGTGGCGAGGGTGATTCCGGACAGGGCCAGCAGGGTCTTGCGCATGTTCGTCCTAGCGTTGATCGAATGTCGCACTCATGATCGACGGTCTTCGATCACGCGTTAACCGCGCGGATCCGCTCGGGCGCAGTGGGTTTGCCGCGCGCGTCAGCGATGGGAGTCGGCGGCCGCGTCGGGGGCCCACCGATTGGCGGTCAGCGCGTAGCCGGGCAAGTCGCCGGTGGACATCTTGGATTCGTAGATGCGCTGGTAGCCGGTGCTCGCGATGCGCCACACGCCGTCCTCGCGCCGGTAGGTGTCGTGGTAGTAGGCCGCGCCGCGGATCAGCAGTCCGTAGTCGGCGGCGATGACGGTGTCCTCCAGACACCAACTGCCGCTGGCCGTGTCGCCGTCGACGGTGATCTCCGGGTGATTGGCGACGTGCACGGTGATGATGTTCGCGCTCAACGCGTTGCGCATGAACTCGACGATCTGCTCACGGCCGTGGAACTCGGCGGGCAGCCCGCCGGAGGGGGAACCGTAGGAGCCGACGATGTCGGTGCACAGCGTGTCCCCGAACTCGTCCCACTGCTTGAGGTCCAGGCTGCGCAGGTAGCGGTATTTGAGTGTGCGAATCGCCTCGAGTGCTTCGAAATCCATACCGCAATGTAGCCGAATCGGACATCAACCTACCAAGCATTTGCTACGTTCATTTTCATGATTTCCACCCTGGTCTGGGGCACGGGCAACGTCGGCCGTGCCGCCATCCGGGCCGTCGCCGCCCATCCCGGACTGGACCTGACCGGCGTCCTGGTCCACAACCCCGCCAAGGTCGGCCGCGACGCCGGCGAATTGGCCGGGCTGGACACCGAATTGGGGATCGCGGCCACCGACGATGTCGACGCCGCCCTGGCCGCGGGCCCCCGGGCCGTGGTGTACGCCGCCTCCGGCGACATCCGCCCCGACGACGCCCTCGCCGATATCGAACGCGCCCTGCGCACCGGCGCGGTCGTGGTCACCCCCGCGCTCTACGCGCTCTACGACCACCGCAGCGCCCCGGCCGAATTGCGCGACCGGGTCCAGGCGGCCGTCACCGAGGGCGGCGGCGCGCTGTTCGTCTCCGGCATCGATCCCGGCTGGGGCAACGACATCCTGCCGCTGCTCATGAGCGGCCTCGGCAGCACCGTGGACGTCCTGCGCTGCCAGGAGATCTTCGACTACACCACCTACGACCAGCCCGATTCGGTCCGCTACCTGGTCGGCATGGGCCAGCCCCTGGACTACCAGCCGCCCATGCTCGCGCCCACCATCCCGACCATGGTGTGGGGCGGGCAGATTCGCATGATCGCCCGCGGACTCGGTGTGGCGCTCACCGACATTCGCGAAGTGGTGGAACGCCGCGCCCTCGAGGACACGGTCGAGACCGAGCTGATGGGCAAGTTCGAGGCGGGCACCCAGGGCGCGGTCCGCTTCGAGGTGCAGGGCATCGTCGACGGCAGCCCGCGCATCGTCATCGAACACGTCACCCGCATCCACGCGAGCTGTGCGCCGGACTGGCCGCAGCCACCCAGCGGTGCGGGCGCGCACCGCGTCCTGATCGAGGGCCGGCCGCGCATCGAGATCACCGTTCAGGCCACCGACGAGGACGGCAATCACTCGGCGGGCGGAAACGCCACGGCCGTAGGCAGATTGGTGAACGCCATCCCGTGGCTGGCCGACGCGGAGCCCGGTCTCTACGACGCCCTTGATGTCCCGTTGCCCTTCGGCACGCTCGGAAGGAGCGCATCATGATCATCGACATTCCCGAGGGCAAGGACCCGATCGGCTACGTGTGGGGCGAAATGGTCCCCGGCATCGGCGTGGCCGCCTCCAACTTCTCCCTCGCCGTCTACTCCCATTCCACCTTGGGCCTGCGCGAATTCGAGGCCGCGCGGCTGCGCATCGCCCAGATCAACGGCTGCCTGTTCTGCCTGGACTGGCGCACCGATCGCAATGGCGAGAAGGTCGAGGAGTCCTTCGCCGACGATGTCACCAACTGGCGCACCACCGAGAACTTCGACGACCGCACCCGCATGGCCGCCGAATACGCCGAGGTGTACGCCCTCGACCACCACGCCCTCGACGACGAGTTCTTCGAGCGCATGAAGAAGCTCTACACCGACGCCGAGATCGTGGAACTGTCCATGTGCCTGGGCTCCTGGCTCGCCTTCGGCCGCCTGAACCACGTGCTGGGCCTCGACGCGGTCTGCGTGCTGCCCGGCCACAGCGCGCAGTAGCCGTTCAGAACTTCCAGCCCGCCGCCTCGGCCACCTTGCGCAGACCCGTCCACTGTTCGAAGTCGGCCACCACCGACGACGTGCAGCGCTGCGAGGTCACGCCCGGCACATCCCAGTGCGGCGCATCGAGATTCGGTGCGCCGCTGAAGTCCAGCACTTCGGCGAGATTGCGGGCGGCCGCGTCCCGGGGCGTCAATGACGGCAGCCCCCAACGCCATTCGATGGCCTTCAACACCGACGTGTGGTCGTACACCTCGCTCGCCACGTGCTTGCGCCGCGCCAGCGGCGAGATCACCAGGCACGGCACCCGGAATCCGCGCAGTCCCCAGGCGGGATTGGCGTCCGGCGCGGTCTGCGGCGGCACGTGGTCGAAGAATCCGCCCCACTCGTCGTAGTTGATGATCAGCATCGTGCGGGACCAGGCCGGACTCTTGGTGACCGCCTGATACACCTGGTTCAGGAACGCCTGCCCGGCCCGGATATCGCCGTGCGGATGATCGTCGGCCGAGGTGCCGGTTGCCTCGTCGAGGAACTTCGGGTCCACGAACGAGACCGCAGGCAGCGTCCCGGCCGCGCAATCGTCGAGGAATGTCGAGAACAGGTGGCTGATGGACAGGTACTTCGTGCCCCACGCCGCCAGGAACGGCACGTCGTGGAAGTAGTAGCGGCCCTGAATTCCTGCCGCCGCCAGTCGATCCCAGATGGTCGGCAGGGTCGAGACGGTCGTTGAGTTGTGGATGCGGTCGGTCTGCGCCGCATGCTGATAGCAGCGGTTGGGGAAGGTCTCGGCCATGATCGCCGAGAAGTAGTTGTCGCACACCGTCCACGCGGGCGCAGCCTTGGCGTAGAAGTCGAGGTCACCCGGCTGGTA
>NZ_JBSGBY010000034.1:0-25761 GCF_053601505.1 Nocardia sp. NPDC004722 | reverse complement strand
GCCCAGCACCACGAAGCCGATCAGCGCGTTGCGGGTCGACTTGACCAGCACCGCGATCTTGCCCGCCTCATCGGAGAACAGGTAGCCGGTGGCGGTGGTCTCGGCGGTGTTGTCGACGGCCAGACCCGCCCACAGCCCGAACTCGTGATCGCTCAGGCCGATGGCGTGGCCCAGCGGCGGCAGCGCGAACAGCGCGACCGCGCCGAGCGCCAGGATGGCCGCGATGGCATAGGAGACATCGGAATTGCGGGCTCGGATCGCGCCCTTGCCCGCGATGATCGCGGACACGCCACAGATCGAGGTGCCGATGGCCAGCAGCGAACCGAGCTTGCCGGACAGGCCGAGGTAGCGGGCCACCAGCAGGATGATCGCGCCCGACACCGTCATGTCGACCAGGATCTGGATGAAGCTGGTCCCGCTCAGCTTGGCGACATCGCCGAGGATGAAGCGCGCGCCCAGGGCGATGATGCCGATCTTGAGCCAGAACTCGTAGGTGCCGATGCCGGGCTTGAAGATCGGGTGCAGGCCAACGGTATTGGTGATCAGCAGGCCGATCACGATGGCCCACAGCACGTATTCGATGTCGGGGACGGTCCAGTGTTCGTGCTTGGCGAGCTGCAGCCACCACTTCTCGGCGTACTTGCCGAGCAGGCCGACCGCGATGAGCAGCAGGATTCCGGGGACGTAGCTCAGCAGCCGGGCCAGGGTCAGCGGACCGGACGGTTCGTCGAAAGCTTCGTCGTCACCGGCGATTTCGGCGGAGGTCTTGGTCAGGTCGGGGGTGGCGGTCGTGTCACTCATCAGGTCACCACGGAATCTTCGGCAGGACATCGAATACGGCCAGGGCGACGACGACGCCGGACACGATCACCGACCACCAGTCGGCTCCCAGACGCCCGAGGGCGTCCGGCCACGAAGGTCGGGCGCCGGATGTCTCCGGCGCGGGTTGGGGACTGTTCACCAGGGGCCTCCAGGTATAAACGCGCAGTACAGCACGTGAATGATGGGGCCCTCGGCGGAATTCGGACAGCGTTGGAATCGAGCTGATTTCAGGGGTGACGGTGTGCGCGGCGGTAGGCGGCGGGGGAGGGCGCGGCGTCGCCGAGCTGTGCTTCGTTATGGCCGAAAGTGTTGATTTTCTGGCCGCCGCTCTTTCATGCCGGGATCAGCTCAGGTCGTAGCGTCGACAACGACGCCGGAACCCCTCATCCCAGGAGCAGCACGTGCGATTCGACTATGACGTCCTCGTCATCGGTTCCGGCTTCGGCGGCAGCGTGAGCGCGCTGCGACTGACCGAGAAGGGTTACCGCGTCGGGGTACTGGAGGCCGGACGGCGCTTCGAGGACCACGAGTTCGCGCAGACCTCGTGGCGGCTGCGGCGCTACCTGTGGGCTCCGGCGCTGGGCTGCTTCGGAATTCAGCGCCTCGCACTGCTGAAGGACACCTTCGTGATGGCGGGCGCGGGTGTGGGTGGTGGTTCCCTGGTGTACGCCAACACGCTCTACGAGCCGCCGGAGAAGTTCTACGCCGACCGGCAGTGGGGTCACATCACCGACTGGCAGGACGAGCTCGCGCCGCACTACGACCAGGCCAAACGCATGCTCGGCGTGACGGAGAATCCGGCCACCACACCCACCGACCGGGTACTGCGGGATGTCGCCGAGGAGATGGGAATCGGTGACACCTACCGGCCCACGCCCGTCGGCGTCTTCTTCGGCGGGCCCGGCCGTCGTCCGGGAGAGGACGTGCCGGATCCGTTCTTCGGCGGGGCCGGGCCGGATCGGCGCACCTGTACCCATTGCGGCGAATGCATGACCGGGTGCCGCCACAATGCCAAGAACACACTGGTGAAGAACTACCTGTACCTGGCCGAAAAGGCCGGTGCCACAGTGCATCCGCTCACCACCGTGACGGATGTGCGACCGTTGTCCGGCGGCGGCTACACCGTGGAGACGGTCCGCACCGGGCGGTTCCTGCGCCGACAGCGCCACGAATTCACCGCCGAGCAGGTGGTTTTCGCCGCTGCCGCGCTCGGGACCCAGCGGCTGCTGCACCGCCTGCGTGACAAGGGTTCGCTCACCGGGATCTCGGATCGCCTGGGCTATCTGTCGCGCACCAATTCCGAGGAGTTGCTCGGCGTGCGCAGCCGTGACCCGCGCTCGGATTACACCAAGGGCGTGGCGATCACCTCGTCCATCCACCCCGACCACGACACCCATGTCGAGCCGGTGCGGTATGGCAAGGGCAGCAATGCTTTCGGCGTGATGAGCACGCTCATGGTCGACGACGAGGGCGACACTCCCCGCTGGCGGCTGTGGCTGCGCACGGCCCGCCGCCGCCCCCGCGACGCGGTCCGCGTGCACGATTCGCGGCACTGGTCCGAGCGCACCATCGGCCTGCTGGTCATGCAATCGGTGGACAACTCCATCACCACCTACACCAAACGCGGCCTGTTCGGCCGCCGCATGACCACCAAACAGGGTGAGGGCCAACCCAACCCGACCTGGGTCCCCGCCGGGCACGAGGTGGCCCGCCGCGTCGCCGACGCCGTCGACGGCATCCCCATCGGGGCCAGCTCCGGCATCCTCAACATCCCCATGACCGGCCACTTCATCGGCGGCTGCGTCATCGGCGACACCCCCGCCACCGGCGTCGTAGACCCCTACCACCGCCTCTACGGCCACCCCGGCCTGCACATCATCGACGGCTCGACGATCTCCGCCAACCTCGGCGTCAACCCCTCCCTCACCATCACCGCCCAGGCTGAGCGGGCAGTCTCGTTGTGGCCCAACAAGGGGGAGTCCGACCCCCGCCCGAACCTGGGCACGGCCTACCGCCGCATCGCTCCGATCGCACCGCGCAGTCCGGTCGTGCCGCCCACCGCTCCGGCGGCGTTGCGACTGCCCTTGGTCGGCTTCAACGAGAACCTGAGGACGCCCGCGGGCTCATGAAAGCGGCGTACGCCTGAAAAGCGAAAGGCGGGCGCGGAATGCGCCCGCCCTCAGGGGGTTTCGGTTCGGCTACAGCGCCAGCAGGCGGGCCTTGGCCTCGGCGTATTCGCGGATGAGGCGCTCCACCAGGTCGGCGGCGGGGCCGATGCGGTCGACCGCGCCGATGCCCTGGCCGGAGCCCCAGATGTCCTTCCAGGGCTTCGCGCCCGGGGTGGAGGGATCCGATTCGCCGGTGCCGAAATCCATGGCGGTGGGGTCGGATTGGGCGAGGTTGTCGGGGTCCATGCCCGCGGCGGTGATGCTGCCGCGCAGGTAGTTGCCGTGGACGCCGGTGAAGAGGTTGGAGTAGACGATGTCTCCGGCGGCGGAGTCGACGATCATCTTCTTGTAGCCGGGGACGGCGTTGGCCTCGTCGGTGGCGATGAAGGCGGAGCCGATGTAGGCGAGGTCCGCGCCCGCCGCCTGGGCGGCGAGGATGTTGCGGCCGTGGGCGATCGCGCCCGACAGCAGCAGCGGGCCGTCGAACCATTCCCGGATCTCGCTCAGCAGGGCGAACGGCGACTGGGTGCCCGCGTGGCCGCCCGCGCCCGCCGACACCGCGATCAGGCCGTCCGCGCCGCGCTCGACGGCCTTGTGCGCGAACACATTGTTGATGATGTCGTGCAGCACGATGCCGCCGTAGGAGTGCACGGCCTCGTTGACATCCGGCCGTGCGCCCAGCGAGGTGATGACGATCGGCACCTGGTGCTCGACGACCGTGGCCAGGTCTTCCTCCAGCCGGTCATTGCTCTTGTGCACGATCAGGTTCACCGCGTAGGGCGCGGACGGCTGTTCCGGATGGTCGGCGTCGTGCTTGGCCAACTCCTCGTTGATCCGCACCAGCCACTCCTTGAACTGCGACTGCGGTCGCGCGTTCAGCGACGGGAACGAACCCACGATGCCCGCCTTGGACTGGGCGATCACCAGTTCGGGGCCGGACACGATGAACATCGGGGAAGCGACCGCGGGCAGACGCAGGCGATCGGAGAGGATGGGCGGCAAGCTCATTGACCAGATTCCTTCATCAGGGGGCTACCCGGCGAAGGTTACCCGCCGGTAAGAACGTTAGGCTGCGCGGGTTTCGGCCAGCCGGTCGTGACGGGCATAGCTGTGGTCGGGGCGGTTGGCGCGCACGATTCTGGCGTGCATGCGCTCGGTGATGCGGCGGCCGAGCCGCTCGCTCAGTCCGGTGGCACCCGGGATGACGCGGCGCGGCACCTCGAGCACGCCGTTGACGGCGGCGGTGGCCAGTACGGCCGCGAGGAAGACGGGATTGTTGGGGAGCCCGAGGAAATCAGCGTTGGTCTTGCCCACCATGATTCGGCCGTACGACGCCGCATACAGGGTGAATGCGCGGCCCAGTACGCGCGACCCCAGGCCCTTGCCGTCCAACCCGTAGATCCTGCCGAGCGCCGAGACCAGCGCCTTGGACAGGGCGCGCGAGTCCTCGTCCGGCAGGAACTCGTAGTCCGCCTGCAGCCACAGCAGTCGCCAGGTATCGGTCTCGTCGGCGGGCACGATCTCCGGATCCAGGCCGATCAGGTGGCCGACATAACGCCAGTGGTGGTAGACGGCGGCCTTCTCCTTGCGAGAGAAGGTCAGCCCCACCGCATTACATCCGGCGATGGTGGCCAGTGAGAAGAGCATGAGGGTGCCGGCGGTCAGCGACTGGTTGATCGGTTCGTCCCAATTCGCGTAATCCCAATCGGGGCGGCGCTTCATGCCCGCTCGCACCTGCGCGTGCATGATCCGCACCCGCACGGTGTTCTTGAAGCCCGGCGCGAATCGGTCCATGCCCCCGGGCGCGGTCACATCCATCCACCAGCCCACGGTTTCCGCCACCCGGCGCGGGGCCATGCTCTCGGCGGACAGTCCGCCGGTGCCGATCAGCACCTTGCCCGCGCGCGAGGCCAGATAGCCGCCATTGAGCGAGAACATCGCCAGCGCCAGATTGGTGGCCCAGGGGCTGACCCGGCCGCTGACCCGTGACGAGCGTTCCAGCTTGTCCTGATCGAGCCAGAACGGCACCGAATCGACCTGCGCGAAAAGGGCTTTCAGCTCGGCGGGCGCATCCGGCACCGCATCGATGCCGCGTTCCAGCGCCGTCTCGAACATCGCGCGCCCGGTACCGGTGGGCAGCTGCCGGAACATCTCGACCACGGCGTCCGCGAGTGGATCACCCATCTTGGTGAACTTCCGATACGCCGCCTGCTGCTCGGTCGTCGGCCGGATGTCTCCGGGACCGATCAGGCGAATACCGACATTGAAGGGGAACTCCCGGAAGATCACCGGATCGGGCAGCTGCTCGGTACGCGTCATTGCGTGCCTCCTGTGTGCGCTCAGCCTCTGGTGAAGGACGTCACCAGAACTTTGGTGATAGTCTTCACCAAACCTTGCGGCATGGCAACAGACGAGGCGGAATCGTGGACGTAACCCGTGGTAGATACGCCGGACTCAGTGCCGACCAGCGCCGCAACCAGCGCCGCGAGCGACTGCGCGAGGTCGCCCTCGAGGTCATCGCCGAGGAGGGCGTCGGCGGGCTGAAGGTGCGCGCCCTGTGCGCCCGCGCCGGGCTCAACGACCGGTACTTCTACGAGACCTACAGCCATACCGACCGCTTGCTCTACGAGCTGGTCGACGAGCAACTGGCCGAGGTCGTCGCCGCCATCATGGCCGTCATCGCCACCGAGCCCGCCGACACCCGCATCCGGCTGCGCGCGGTGATCGAGGCCGGTGTCACCGCCATCGCCGATCACCCCGCCCGTCGCCGCCTGGCCATCGATATGCAGACCACCGACGAATTGCGCCACCGCCGAACCCAACTCGTCGGCGTGGTCGCCGAGGTCATGCTCGACCAGGGCCGCGAACTGCTCGGCGAAGCGGCCGTCACCGGCGTTCACGCCGAACTCTCCGCCCGCACCGTCGCCCACGGCGGCCTCGAGATCCTCATCGAATGGCTGCGCGGCGAGCTGGACATCGACCGCGCCCAGGTCGTCGACTTCCTGGTGGCGATGATCCTGACCGCCGCGCAGATCACCACCACCGTGCAGCGTGAAATGGCCTCCAGCTGAATTCTTTTCGGATCAGGCCGGGGTCAGTTGCCGGCGCCGCCAGACGATGGCCGTGCCGACGACCAGGCACCAGGCGGGCATGATCCAGGCGATGTGCATCGAGGCGGTGACCGCCACCAGCAGGAGAATGCCGGTGGCCGTGGACAACACGGTGAGCCAGCGTGGGAACGCGCCGGTCATGCGGCCCAGGTTCGACAGCGACAGCATGAACACCGCCGAGACGCGCGGTGCGACGATGGTCATCAGATTCATGCCCAGCCCGTAGCAGAGGGGATAGGCGCGGGCCGCCGTTTCGGCGTCCACTTGCTGAGCGAGGGTCGCCGGGACCGCGAACACCGCCAGCGCGGTCAGCAGGACGGCGATGAAAATCAGTCCGCTGCCGAGGAATACGGTCGCGAACAGTTGGTCCTCCTGCTGTCCGATGCGGCGCCGGATGGTGCCGATGAACCACAGCAATGCGATCGAGGCCACGGTCGCGATCAGCACCATGGACATGAGCCGGGTGCGATTGCCCGCCACCCGGAACCACTGTTCCAGGGTGGCGGGATCGGTCCCCCAGTCCGGGATACCGCGCAGCAGGGCCAGCGAGACGAATGCCAGGAGCGCGAAGACGATTCCGGTGAAGCCGGTGACCTCGACGGAGCGCCTACGCGCGGCGACCTCGGCCGTGTTCGGGGTGTGGTGCACGTCGTCGGACCTAGGGGGTGACGATCGCGAAGCTCGGGTCGGCCTTGTCGAGCAGGCCGGCGAGTCGCTGCCAGACCCCGGTGTCGCCCTTGGTCTGCAGGCCGTCGAACGAACCGGTGGACATCAGTTGCAGCAGACCGAGTTTGGTGAGCGTGATGTCGAGGTCGACGTCCCGCTTGCGGGTGGCCGGGTGGTGGATGAGCGCACCGTTGCTCAACTCCATGTGGTAGTTCTCGCCGCTGTCGGTGAAATGCCAAGCGATGCTGAACTTCTCCGCCCATGCCCGCTCGCCCACCACATTCAGCGAGAGCGTGTCGAACAGCTGGGTGATGCTCATGGCCAGCGCGACGGCCTGGCTCGCGGTCAGCGGCGTCGAGACCACCGGTTGCAGGAGTTCCTGTGCGCCGGTGAGGAAGCAGTTGCGCCAGGTGGCGTTCTCGGAGCCGAAGCCGAGCCGTTCGTAGACCTGCGCCAGGGTCTGCCGGGCTCCGGTGTGGGACGGATCGGCGAAGACGGCGTGGCTGCCCAGCTCGGCCGCGAAGCGCAGATCACCCTGGTCGGCGAATTCCTTGACCTTCGCGACGGTCGCGTCGACACCGCCGAGCAACTGCACGTAGCGGGTGGCCTGTGCCTGCGGCGGATGCTGCCACAGATGGGCCGGATTGGCGTCGTACCAGCCGAGGTAGCGCTGGTAGATGGCCTTCACGTCGTGGCTGATCGAACCGTAGTACCCGCGGTTGTTCCACTGCGCGGCCAGCTGCGGGGCCAGCGGGAAGTCCTCGGCGATCTCGCTGCCGATCTCGCCCTGGTTCATTCGCCGCACCGTCTGATCGTGCAGGTAGGCGTACGTATCCCGTTGCTGGGTAAGGAATTCGAGAATGTTCTCGCGTCCCCAGGTGGGCCAGTGGTGCGAGGCGAACACCACATCGGTGCGGTCGATGAACATCTCGATCGCCTCGGCGATGTAGCGCGACCACATGCGGGAGTCGCGCACCTGCGCACCACGCAGGGTCAGGATGTTGTGCAGGGTGTGGCAGGCGTTCTCGGCCATGCACAGAGCGTTGCGGTCGGGGAGCAGGAAGTTCATCTCGGCGGGGGCCTCGGTGCCCGGTGTCATCTGGAAGATGATCCGCACTCCGTCCACCACCTCCTCCTGGCCGGTGGCGGTGATGTCGAGTGTCGGTGCGAGCAGGCCGAATTCGCCCGAGGAGGCCACCGGACCCAGGCCCATGCCGACCACGCCGCGCGGATCGCGCGGCAGGGTCGACCCGGCGTAGTACCCGCCGCGGCGCAGCATGGCGGTGCCCGCGTAGACGTTCTCGGAGACCGCGTGCTCCATGAAGTGCTCGGGTGCGATGATCGGGACCGTCGTGTCGGGGTCGACCACGCCGAGCACCCCGCCGAAGTGGTCGGCGTGCGGATGGGTGTAGATCACGGCGGTCACCGCGCGTTCGCCGCGATTGCCGCGATAGAGGGCCAGGGAGGCGGCCGCGGTCTCGGCGCTCACCAGCGGGTCGACCACGATGATGCCGTTGTCGGACTCGATCAGGGTCATGTTCGAGATGTCCAGGCCGCGAACCTGATACACGCCCTCGCAGACCTGGTAGAGGCCATGGATGGCGGTCAGCTGGGACTGTCGCCACAGGCTCGGGGTGACGGTGTCCGCGCCTTCACCCTTCAGGAAGTCGAAGGCGTCGGCGTTGTAGGCGACGCCGCCGTTCTTGCCCGGAATGACCGCGGGGGAGAGCTTGGTGATGAAACCGCGTTCGGCATTGTCGAAATCGGTGCGATCCACGGGTGCTGCTGTCATGACCACCTCACTGTTTGGTTGTGCGACTGTTGATCCAGTTGGTTCCGAGCGCGACGGCCTTGCCGACCGGCCCGAAGATCTCGGGCTCGGTCTCGACGACGCCGTCGGGTCCGAGCTCGTCGAGGAGCCCGGTGTGTTGCATGACCTGCGCCAACTCCGGCTGCACCCCCGCGAGCACGAGTCGCCCTCCGGCGTCGCGCAATTCGCGGTTGTAGCGTTCGAGCAGGCGCAGGATGGCCGAGGAGGGGATGTCGGGCATGGCGCGCAGCACCAGCACGAGCACCGCGTCGCGGGCCCCGGACACGTCGGGCAGCGCCGATTCGAGCCGGGGGAGTTCGGCGAAGAAGCTGCTGCCGCGATAGTCGATGACGGTGACCTTGCCGGGCGGAAGCGCCTGCGGCACAGTGGTGGTGCGCCAGTTCCCGGCCGCGTCGCGGGCCAGGCCGACCAGCTCGATCTGCCGGGCCGCCTGCACGCAGTACAGCAGCAGCGACAGCACCGCGCCGATCACGATGGCCTGTTGCAGCGGCAGTTGCGTGGTGGCGGCGAAGGTGGCGATGAGGGCGGCGGTGGACAGCTTCGAGGTGCGCCACACCAGCTCGATGTCCTTGACCTTGCCCCACACCAGTTCCGCGCCGACCACCAGGATGAGTCCGCCGATCACCGGCATGGGAATGCGTTCGGCCAGGCTGCCGCAGGTGAGCACCACCAGGGCGAGGAAGACGCCGGAAACGACTCCGGCCCAGCGGGTTCGGGCGCCCACCCCGGCGGCGACCCCGGTCCGGGAGAGGGATCCGCCCGCAGGCAGCGCCGAGAACAGTCCGCCGCCGAGGTTGGCGATGCCCTGCGCGGTGAAGTCGGTATTGACCGAGGACCGGCCGCCGTCCGGGTTGGGCATGGAGGGCGCGACGCTGGCGGCCTGGGCCAGCGCGACCAGCGCCACCGACAGCGCGCCCGCGGCCAGATGCGGCATGGCACCCCAGTTGGGCAGCGACAGGCCGGGCAGCGCGCCGGGGATGTGGGCGATATCGGAGACGAGTTCGACATCGGTGCCGAGGATGGCGACGGCCACGCTGACCACGACCATGGCGACCAGCAGCGCGAGCGCCTCGAGCTTGGGAATGAGGCGGGCCGCCGCCCACACCGCGATGGTCGCGAGGGCGACCCAGGTGGCCGCGGACTGCCAGTGCGAGATCCCGGTCAGCCAATTCCATACCTGGACAAGCTTGTTGTGCCCCGGCGGCTTGTAGCCGGTGGCGTCCTTGAAGACGCCGGTCATGATCTGCAACGCGATGCCGGTGGAGAACCCGACCATGACGGCGTTGGACACGAAACTCATCACCACGCCCAGCCGCAGCACGCCCATGAGCACCATGACCACGCCGACCAGCAGGGTCAGCGCGGCGATATTGCCCGCGTCGTGCGGGTCGAGTCCGGCCGTGGCGATGGCGGATTGACCGGTCAAGGCGATGGCACTGGTCAGGGTGGTGATCATGAGGACGGTCGAGGCGGTGAGTGAGCCCAGGATGGGCGGCACCACGCCCGCGTACAGCCCGGCGACCGGATTGAATCCGGCGATGGAGGCGTACGCCATGCCCTCGGGAATGCTGAACAGGCCGGTGGCCATGCCGGAGGTGATGTCCTTGGCCGTGGGTGTGCCGAGCCGGCGACCGAGTCGCGCCACCCTCTTTTCCACGCGTTGTCTCCTCTGCGGCAGGTCTGCCCCCGTGGACGCACGGTGTCATGCGCTGGCTCACCGAGACTCACACGGAATGGGTGAACTTTCAGCAATTCTAGATATGCGTGTTGACTAGCGGAATTAATGCCAAATTGGGATTTCCTTAAATCTGGCTATTGGTTGGACAGCCTGTTTGCCGCGCAATCGCCACTGGACGAATCCGCAAGCACATCTCAGGATGAGACCGGATCTTCGCCAATGAGGAGTGCGTATGGTGGCCGAACCGGTCGGGGCGAGCGGGCAGCGGGTGGACTGGCTGGCGGGCGGAGTCCGGCGCTCGATCGCCTCGGACCGGATCGTCGGGATCGCGGCGGAGTTGTTCCAGACGCGCGGATTCGATCACGTGGGGATGGACGACGTGGCCGGTGCGGCGGGCTGTTCGCGCGCCACGCTGTATCGCCACTTCCCCGGCAAAGCCGCGCTCTTCGACGCGGTGATGGCGAAATCGGCGGTGGCCGTGGCCGAGCGGGTGACCGCCGCGGTACGGCGCTACGAGGGCTCGCGCCGGATCGTGGAGGCGATCCTGGCCTCGGTGGTGGCGGTGCGCTCGGATCCGGTGCTGGCCAAGGGCTTCGCGGGCAGCCGGGCGGGCGGCAGCGACGGGGCGTTCGCGAGTTCGCCGGAACTGGGCCGGATCGCGACCCTGCTGACCGGGATCGCACCCGATGACGAAGCGGCGCAATGGATCGTGCGCATGGTGCTGTCGCTGCTGACCTGGCCGCTGGCCGACGCCGCGAGCGAGCGGCGGATGGTGGAGCGGTTCATTCGCTGAGCTGGGGGAGCGGCATCAGAGGTGCGTCGGGATCGAGGGTGAGGCCGCGCGCCTCGGCGGTGGCAGACAGCGCGCCCCACGCGAAGGCGGTCAGCTCGTCGGCGAGTTCCTTTGCGGTGATGACCGGTTCGTTGAGCCAGCGCAGCACGCCCAGTCCGACCGCGCCGAGCATGGCGTCCACCGCGAACTGGGTGTGATCGCCGTTCGCGCCGCGCAGCCGCAGCACTCCCGAGAAGAAGGCGGCGACTGTATCGGACAGTGGGCGGCCGTCCTCGATCAGACGGGCCGCGCCGAAGGCCGTGACCACCTGTGAGCTCACGATGAAGTGAAACAGGTTGGGACGCTCGGCGACCAGATCGATGTACGCGGACAGCGCGGTGTGCACGGCGTCGCGGATGGGCCCGGTCGGATCCAGGTGTGGGGTGACGCGCTCGACGATGAGTTCCTGTACCCGGCCGCTGACCGCGGCCATCAATTCCACCTTGTCGCCGAAGAAGCGGTACAGCTTGGGACGCGGTATACCAGCGGTTTTCACCACATCGTCGATGGACAGCTCGGCCCCGTGCGCGTCGATGGCGCGAATGGTGGCCTCGATGAGCTCGGCGCGGACCGAGGCGCGATGGGAATGCCAGCGGTCGCTGCGGGCGTCACCCTTCATCTCGGCCGGGCGGTCGTGACGGGAGGCCATGCGGCAGATTGTAATTCGATTCGATACGGCATACCCCTTGTGTGGTGTCTGGGACAATCCTACACTGGCCTTACATCGAACACGTAGTACTAGGTACTGAGTGTTGCACCAAGGATGGTCAGATGACGAATACCCTTCCGGCGCAGGCCTATCCGAAGGCCCGTCGCATCAAATTCCGCTTCGATCAACGCGATTCGCACGACAAGTACTTCGTCGAGAACGACATGGTCTACAGCCATTTCGTGGCCGGCATGTCCGGTGGCTTCCCGGCGGGCGAGGAATCCTTCATCCGCTCGGTCCGGCGCGTGACCGACCGGATCACCGATCCCGGTCTGCGCAAGCGGGTCACGGGATTCGTCGGGCAGGAGGCGATGCACGGCCAGGAGCACCGCAAACTCAACGACAAACTGGTCGAAATGGGTTACCCCATCAAGTGGCTGGACTCCCCGCAGGCCATCGAGCGCATGCTGCAGATCGAGGAGCGAATCTCGCCCGAAGTGCACCTGGCCATGACCGCGGCCGCGGAGCACTACACCGCGGTGCTCGCGCAGCGGGTGCTCGGCAGCGACGAGATCCAGAACATTCCGGGCGATCCGGAAGTGTGGAACCTGCTGAACTGGCATGCGCTCGAGGAACTCGAGCACAAATCGGTGGCCTTCGACGTCTTCCGCGCGGTCGGTGGCAGTGAACGCACCCGCATCGGCGTCATGCTCGCCATGTACGCGCTGACCCTGCCGCTGACCTACGTCAGCCTGGCGGTGGCGGTCGGCCGGGACCCGAACGCGCGCCGGCAGCCCGTGCGCGTGGCCCGCGAGACCTATCGGCTGTTCACCGGACCCATCTTCCGCGGCCTGATGCCGGAGCTGGCCAAGTATCTGCGCCCCGGCTTCCACCCCGACGACATCGACACTTCCGAGCTGCTGTCCCGTTGGCAGCGTGAGCTTTTCGGTAAAGACGGTCAGCTCGTCGACCACCTGAAGTAAGTACGACTCCATCGCAAGAAAGGACCGACCAATGGCGATCGGTCGGCAGGAAAACGGCACTCTCGCGCCCTATCCGAAGGTGCGGCGCATGCGATTCCGGTTCGGCGAGCCCGAACCGATGGCACACCACTTCGTCCAGGGCGATATCCCGCTCACCCATCTCATCGCGGTGCTCTCGGGAGCCTTCCCGCCGGGTGAGGAATCCTTCATCCGCTCGGTGCGCAAGTTCTCCGGCGAGATCACCGATCCCGTGCTCAAGAAGCGGGTGGCCGGGTTCATCGGCCAGGAAGCGGTGCACGGGCAGCAGCATCGGCGGCTGAACGAGCAGCTCATCGCGAACGGCTTCCCGATCGTGCGGCTCTTCACCTTCGGCAGTGACGCGCTGCGGGAACGGGGTCTGATCGCGCTCGAGAACGCGGTGCCCCGGCAGGTGCATCTCGCGGTGACCGCGGCGGCCGAGCACTACACGGCCACCCTGGCCAAGCGGGTGCTGGGCACCGAGGAGATCCAGGACATCCCCGGTGATCCCGAGGTGTGGAATCTGTTGAACTGGCACGCTTTCGAGGAACTCGAGCACAAGTCGGTGGCCTTCGACGTGTACCGCGATGCCGGTGGGCCCGAAACGGTCCGCATCGGCGTGATGGCGGGCATGTACGTCTTCACCATCCCGGTGGTCGCGCTCGGCGTGTTCGCCTCCATCCTCAGTGATCCGCGCAGTTGGCGGCCGTTGAAGGTGCTGCGGCAATCGATCCGGTTGTATCGCGGGCCCATCGTCAAGGATCTACTCAAGGAGATGCGGCCGTATATGCGGCCGGGATTCCACCCCGACGACATCGACACCAACGCGCTGCTCGAGCAGTGGCGGCAGGAGCTGTTCGGCGCGGACGGCGAACTGCTGGACCGAATCGGCTGAGCCGGAGGCAAAGACAGTGGGGACAAACGGTGGCAGTGGTGTGCCCACCGCCCGCCCCGACCACGAGATCATCGTGGTCGGGGCCGGGTTCGGCGGCATCGGCACAGGGATCGCACTGCAACGCAAAGGCATTCACGACTTCGTGATCGTCGACAAATGGGATCGGGTGGGCGGCACCTGGCATGCCAACACCTATCCCGGGGTGGCGGTGGACATTCCGTCGTTCATCTACAGCTTCTCCTATGAGCAGCGCGGGGACTGGTCGCGGATCTTCGCCCCCGGCACCGAACTGCGCGACTACGCCGAGAGCATGGTCGACAAGTACGGGCTCCGCGACAAGCTGCGGCTGAACACCACCATCGTGGCGGCCGAGTTCGACGACCGGAACAGCCTGTGGCGGTTGAGCACCGACGGCGGGCAGCGGCTCACGGCGCGGTACATCGTGCTGGCCATCGGCGGGCTGGAACGGCCCAAGATGCCCGATATCGAGGGGCTCGACGACTTCGGCGGCACCCTCATGCACACCGCGATGTGGGATCACGATGTATCGCTCGCCGGGAAACGAGTGGCCGTCATCGGCACGGGAGCGACCGCCCTGCAGTTGATTCCGGCGATCGTGGACGAGACCGAGCATCTGACCGTGTTCCAGCGGACGCCGATCTGGGTGTTCCCGAAGAACGATGCCGAGGTCGGCGCGCTCGGTCGCCAGGTGCTGGGCAACCGGCGGATTCGCTCCGCGCTGCGGCTGGTCGGCAATGTCGGCACCGAGGTCGCGATGAGCGGCATGGTGGTCGGGCCGACCTGGCTCACCAACTCCGGGCGGAAGCTGGCCGAAGGTCCCATCCGGCGCTGGATGCGCTCGCAGGTGGACGATCCCGAGCTGCGGGAAAAGCTCACGCCGCGTTACGGATTGGGCTGCAAGCGGCCGTCGATGTCCAACGACTACCTGCGGACGTTCAACCGCTCCGATGTCAGCCTGGTCACCGACTCCATCGTGCGGATCACCGAGCGCGGCGTGGTCACCGTGGACGGGACCGAGCACGAGATCGACGTGCTCGTCTGCGCCACCGGATTCAAGCTGTGGGACAAGGGCGCGATCCCGCCGTTTCCGGTGCGCGGGCGCGGCGGCAAGGACCTCGAACAGTTCTGGGATGAGCAGCGCTACCAGTCCTACCAGGGTGTTTCGGTGCCGGGATTCCCGAACTCCTTCACCATCACCGGTCCGTACGGGTTCGTGCTCGGCTCCTACATCTGGATGATCGAGGCCACCTCGGCGCATCTGGCGCGGGTCATCGCGGAGTCGCGGGCGCGCGGCACCACCGAGGTCGAGATCCGCCAGGAGGTGCACGACGAGTACTTCCGGCGGTGCCTGAAGCGGCAGGAGAAGAACTTCCTGTTCACGCCGGTCTGCGCGGGGTCCAACACCTACTACCTCGACAACCACGGCGATTCGCCGTTCCGTCCGTCCACCCACGGTGAGATGTACTGGCAGAACCGCCATTTCGATCTCGACGTGTACCGCTACACCGTCGGCGCGCCGGTCGCGCCGCAACCGGCCGTGCTCTCCGAGGAGGTCTCGTGAAACTCAACTCCATCGACCCTCGACTCGTCGTCGTCACCGGCGCGGGCAGCGGGATCGGGCGGGCGACGGCACTTCGGTTCGCGCGCATGGGATCCCAGGTCATCGTGTCCGATATCGACAAGGACGCGGCGCTGGGGACCGTGGCGCTCATCCAGTCGAAGGGGCAGCGGGCGGTCGCCATGCAGCTCGATGTCACCGACCCGCACGCCTGGGCGGCGTTCGCCCGGGACGTGCACGCCGACCACGGGGTGCCGGACGTACTGGTCAACAATGCCGGAATCCTGGTCAGCGGCGCGTTTCTGGATCTCGAGCCCGAGGATTGGGAGCGGCAGCTGAGCGTCAATCTGCTCGGTGTGGTGTACGGCTGCCGGGCCTTCGGGCGGCTCATGATCGACGAAGGCAAGCGCGGGCACATCGTGAACATCGCCTCCGCGGCGGCGTTCACGCCGACGCCGGTGATGGCGGCGTACTCGGTGTCCAAGGCCGGGGTGAAGATGCTGACCGAATGCTTGCGGCTGGAGCTCGCGCCCAAAGGCGTTGGGGTGAGCGCGATCTGCCCGGGAGTGATCAACACCAGCATCGGTGAGCATGCCATCGCGGTGGGTGTGGACCCGGCGCTGGTGGAGCGGGGCAAGCAGATCGCCGCGCAGGTCCAGGAACTGGCCGAACGGCTGCCGTTCTCGCCGATGAGTCCCGACCTGGTGGCACGCGCCGTCGTGCGCTCCATCCGCTTCGATCTGGCCGTCGTTCCGGTGCGGACCGAAGCGTGGCTCGGCTACTTCATGTTGCGGCTTGCTCCCGGTGTGAATCGCCGCATGACCCAGCCGCTTTCGATGGACCGGATCCAGTCGCTCGGTGAGCTGGTGCTGGGCAGAGGGGGAGGCCCCAGGTGAATGCTCGCGCCCACGAACTCAAGGTGCGCGAAGTCATCAGCGAGACCGCCGACGCGGTCTCGCTGATCTTCGATATCCCCACCGATTTGACCGGCCGTTTCGGCTACGCGCCGGGGCAGTATCTGACGCTGCGGGTCCCCAGCGAGCGCACGGGGTCCGTGGCCCGCTGCTACTCGCTGTCGAGCAGTCCCGACGGCGACGAACGGCCCACCGTCACGATCAAACGCACGCCCGGCGGCTATGGCTCGAACTGGCTGTGCGACAACGTTTCCGCCGGGGACGTCCTCACGGTGCTGGAACCGGCGGGCAACTTCACGCCGCGCTCGTGGAACCGTGATCTGCTGCTGTGCGCGGCGGGCAGCGGCATCACGCCGATCATGTCGATCCTCAAGTCGGCCTTGCGCCTGGGCCGGGGCGAGATCGCGGTGCTCTACGCGAATCGGGATCGGCCGTCGATCATCTTCGCGGCGCAACTACAGGAGCTGGTCCGCAGGTACCCACGTCGGCTGACCGTGATGCACTGGCTGGAATCCGAGCGTGGACTCCCCACCGCCCGCGGCATCGCCGGGCTGGCTCGGCCCTACCGCAGGCACGAGGTATATCTCTGTGGCCCAGCGGGTTTCACTGCGTCCGTGAAGCAAGGACTGGGGCAGTTGCGGATTCCCGAGCGGGCCATCCGGGAGGAGAAGTACCGGTCCCTCACCGACAATCCCTTCGAGCACGCCAACGTCGCGCCGCCCGATCCCGGCCCGGTCGGCCCGAGCCCGGTGGCCTCCGCCGAATCCGCCATCGTCACCGTCGATATCGATGGCGAAACGCACACCCTGCCCTGGCCCCGCACCAAGAAGCTGCTCGACGTGCTGCTCGACCACGGCATCGACGCGCCTTACGTCTGCCGCGAATCCGCCTGTGCCACCTGCGTCTGCTCGGTCAAGCAAGGGCGTACGCGCATGCTCACGAACGAATCCCTCCTCGAGGAGGAACTGGCGCAGGGCTTGACCCTGGCCTGCCAGACGCTGCCGGAATCCGATTCGCTGCACATCTCTTTCGATCAATAGCGGCCGGGCTCGCGCGGATCAGGTTGTGGGAGAAAGCATTCCGTCGATGATCCGGCGAGCCATGGTCACACTGTTCTCGTCGTCGAGGCGCAACTCCTGATTGACCGTGGTCAGCAGGGCATTGACCTGGAAGGCGGCCAGATCGGGATCGATCGGGGCGATCTCACCGGCGGCGAGCGCCGCGCGGAACTGGGTGGCGAGAATCGCGACCCACTCGCGCCGCTGCCTGCGCAGCTCGTCCCGGATCGGCCCGGTGCGGCTGTCGAAGATGGGGAGGTTCGCGCCCCAGAAGCAGCCGCCCGGGAACAGCGGCGCGACGACGTAGTCCATCCATCGATCGACGAGCGCCCGCAGCCGGGCGACGCCCGCGGGGGCGGCCTCCGCGGGCCGCACGACCGCCGCCAGGAATTCCGCGCGCGCTGCCTCGACGGTCGCGAGCTGCAACTTCTCCTTGGTCCGGAACAGCGTCTGGATCCCGGCCTTGCTGACGCCGAGATCATCGGCGAGCCGCCCGAAGCTGAGCCCGTCGAGGCCGTCGGTCGACGCGATCTCGACCGCGCGACCGGTGACCGCGAGCCGGGACCGCGCGCCGCGCAGCAGTCGACGATCGCCGTTCTCGCTGGTCGTCTCGGTCTCGGAAGTGTCCATACAGCCGATCGTATGCCGTTTTCGGGTCGATGATCGCAACCCTTGCGATATACATACGCTCGACCGTATTCTTTCGGCGTATGACGAGAAGGGGTACCTGATGACTGGCGTAACTACCGCACCACCGATCCGAGACCGCTCGACGGCGATCGTGTGGATCCTGTGTTCGGCCGCGTTCATGGCCATGCTCGACGTCTTCGTCGTGAACGTGGCCTTCACCAAAATTGCCGAGTCCTATCGGGGTTCGTCGCTCGCCGACGTCAGCTGGGTGCTCAACGGGTACGCGATCGTGTACGCGGCGCTGTTGATTCCGGCGGGCCGGTTCTCCGATCGGTTCGGGCGCAAGGCCGGATTCCTGGTCGGGCTGGGCATTTTCACGCTGGCGAGCCTGGCCTGCGCCGCGGCCCCGAACCTGTGGGCGCTGGTCGCGTTCCGGGTCGTACAGGCGATCGGCGCGGCGGCCCTGACACCGGCCAGCCTCGGGCTGCTGTTGACCGTGCTGCCGCCCGCGCGAGTGCCGGGCGCGGTGAAGGTATGGGCGACCACGAGTTCGTTCGCCGCCGCCGTCGGGCCCGTGGTCGGTGGGGCGCTGGTCGAAGCGTCCTGGCGGTGGGTGTTCCTGATCAACCTGCCAGTGGGGGTCGCGGCGGCGGTCGCGGCGCTGCGGCTGGTCCCGAATCGGCACGAGCGCATCGCTTCTCGGATGCCAGACCTGCTCGGGACGGCACTGCTGATCGTGGCGATCGGGGCTTTGTCGCTGGGGCTGGTGAAGAGCGGCGACTGGTCGTGGCACGCCGGTGCGACTCTCGCGGCACTGGCGGTCGCGGCGGCCGGGGCGGTGTGGTTCGTGATACGGATTGTGCGGCAACCGAATCCGGTGGTGTCACCCGCCCTGTTCCGGGTGCGGACCTTCGTGTGGGCCAACCTCACCGTGCTGGCGTTCTGCACCGCCTTCGGGGCGTGGTTCCTGAGTATCGCGCTGTGGCTGGAGAACTCGGCGCACTTCAGCACCATCGCCACCGGGCTGGCCATCCTGCCGGGGCCGGGTATGGTGCCGATCTTCGCCGCCGTGAGTCAGCGGCTGGTCAAGCGGCTGCCGGTGGGTGTCGTTGTGGCCCTGGGGAATCTGCTGCTCGCTCTCGGCGTGCTGCTGGTGCTGGCCAGTGCCGACACCACCGTGCACTACGCCTCCGACGTACTACCCGGCTGGGTGATCTCCGGCATCGGGATCGGCCTCGCCTTGCCCAGCATGATCGCCTCGGCCGCCGTCGACCTGCCGCCGGACCAGTCGGCCACCGGGAGCGCGGTGGTGAACACCGCCCGCCAGCTCGGCTATGTGCTCGGTGTGGCCGTGCTGATCGCCGTGCTCGGCTCGCTCGATATCGCCGCGGACCGCATGCTCACCGCCTTCCGGCACGGCTGGATCTTCGTCGCCCTGGTCGCTCTTGCCGGTGCCGCAACGGCATTCGGTATCACGCCCCGCTCGGAACGCTCGGAACAGGACTAACACAATGCCGAATCCGGCCATGACGGAACAGAACGACCCCTACTGCCTCCCCGATCTCACCGCCGCGGCCCTCCTGTTCGATGCGCCCTGGCGACGGTTCGGGGTGATCGGCGACAGCCTGTCGGCCGGTGTCGGCGATCCCACACCCGGTTATCGGAACCTGGGCTGGTCGGACCGCCTCGCCACCGTGCTGCGGCGGGTGCGACCGGATCTGCTGTACCTCAACACTTCCGAGATCGGCGTCACCACCGACCGGACCATAGCCGACCAGTTCGACCGCATGCGCGAGTTCGGGCCGGACCTGCTGCATCTGCCGAGCGGCCCGAACGACATCCTGCGACGGCAGCCCGATTTCGACGCGATCGAGCGCTCCATGCGCCGCATGTATCGCCTCGCCGCGGACACCGGCGCCCTGCTGACCACCTTCACGATGGGACGAGCCTTCCTCGTGCCCGCATACCCGGACTGGGACAAGCGGATTCGCACCATCACCGACATCACCCGCCGCCTCGCGTCCGAATACGATGCCGTGGTCTACGACATGTGGGATCACCCGTTCAACGACCGCGACAACCTGGTCAGCGCGGATCGCATCCACTTCTCGACCTCGGGCCAGGCGGTGATGGCCGGGGTGGCGGTGCGGGAATTGGCGCATGCGCTCTCCACACCCCCCCGACGCTAGACCGGCGGTACGACGGTGGCGCGAATGACCAAGGTGCGCAACGGCATCTCGAACGAGCCATCGGAAGTCTCGGGTCGGCCGCGCAGATAGGCCGAGATCCGATCGAGCAGGACGGTGCGGTCGGCCGGTGGGATCACGAGAGTGTGGGAGTGGGTGCCGATGGTGGCGGTGAGGGTTTCGACGGTGCGCCGATGCGAATGTGGGAACGTCGCCGTCTCGAAGGGGGTGAACAGGGGATGGCCGGGCAGCTCGCCCGATTGTTTGGCCGATGGGAAGGACGCGTTCGATCGCGAGACCTGTTCCAGCCCGGCCACCCACTCCACGGACATGTCGGGTTCGTTCCAGAAACCCGCCAGCACGCCGCCGGGCCGCAGCACCCTCGCGATCTCGGGGAACGCGCGCGGCAGATCGAACCAGTGCAGCGCCTGCCCCACCAGCACGGCATCCACCGAATCATCCTGCAGCGGGATCGATTCCGCGGTTCCCGCGAGCGCCGTCACCTCGGGATGTCGGTCCGCCAGGACCGCACGCATCCCATCGTCGGGCTCCACCGCGGTCACCCGCGCCCCCGCGGTGAGGATCACGCCGGTGAGCTTGCCGGTCCCCGCCGCCAGATCCAGCACCCGCACCTTGTCAGCGGCCACCGGTTCGAGCGCCCACCGCACCCCGGATGCCGGATAGTCCGGCCGATGCGCGTCATAGCTCGCCGCCGCCGCCCCGAACGACCGCGCCCGCCGTTCACGAAGCTCCTGATCGGCCGTCCCCGCCTCGCTGAATTGGCTCATCCGGCCAGGATAGAACCGCCGGTCAAGCGAAATACCGGGCGTTTTCGGCGATGAAGTGCACCTGGTCGGAGGGCACGTCGTCCTCGTAGTAGATCGCCTCCACCGGGCAGACCGGTTCGCAGGCAGCACAGTCGACGCATTCGTCGGGGTTGATGTAGGCCATCCGCTCGCCGACGGCGATGCAGTTCATCGGGCATTCTTCGATGCAGGCTTTGTCGAGGACGTCGACACAGGCGGCGCCGATCACGAACGTCACGGGGCGCTCCTTCGGTTTTCGTATCCGCGACTTGCGGATACGAATGATCCTGGTGGGGCGGGCGGGGAGGGGGTAGCGCGGGAAAGTGGATTACCTCATAAGGTGGGCTTATGAGCTTGCCGTCGGGGACGCCGGATTTGGAGTCGCTGGAGTTGCTGGTTTCGGTGGCGGAGTTGGGGAGTTTGGGGGCTGCGGCGCGGCGGCATGGGATCAGTCAGCCGGCGGCGAGTATGCGGGTGAGTGCGTTGGAGCGGCGAGTGGGGTTGCGGCTGGTGGATCGGGGGCGGTCGGGGTCGGTGTTGACCGATGCTGGGCAGGCCGTGGTGGAGTTGGGGCGGCCGGTGCTGGCTGCGGCGGGGGAATTGGCGGAGGGGCTTGCGGCCTTGCGGCAGGCGCCGCGGGCGGTGTTGCGGATCATGGCCTCGACGACTCTTGCCGACCATCGCATTCCGCATTGGTTGACGGCGTTGCGGAAGCTGCGGCCGGAGCTGGCGGTGACCCTGGATGTGGCGAACTCACAGCAGGTGACCACCGCGGTACGGGATCGCGAGGCCGCGTTGGGATTCGTCGAAGGTCCGCATGCGCCAACGGGATTGGGCAGCCGGGTGCTTGCCGCCGATGAGCTGGTGGTGGTCGTCGCACCGCATCATCCCTGGGCCACTCGCCGCCGGGCCTTGACCCCGCGCGAGCTGGCCGATACCCCGCTGCTGTGGCGGGAGAAGGGCTCCGGCACCCGGGACACCGTGTGGGAGACCTTGGAGATGCACGGCACGCCCGCACCTCCGGCCGCCGAACTAGGTTCCGCCGCAGCGATTCTCACCACCGCCCGCAGCGGTGCCGCCCCGGCTGTGGTCAGCCGTCTGATCGTGGCTCACGAACTGCGGGCGGGCACGCTGCGTGAGATACCGCTGGCCGGTGAGATGGCTTTGACCCGGAAGTTCCGTGCGATCTGGCATCGCCGTACCCCGCCCACGGGCCCGGCGGCCGACCTGGTCGAACTCGCCGCCCGCATCGAAGCGGCCCGTACCCGCAGGCACTAGGCCGACCGACATTGGCGGGCAGGCGATTTCGACCAGGCAACCGAATCAGGGACGAGCGAGTTCGGCGCGGGCGGCCGTGACCATGGTGGTGATGGCGGTCGGCAGCGCCTGGGCCGGGTCGGGGGCGAAACGGGGAGAGTGGTTGGACGGGAAGCGCGGCGGCAGCGCGCCTTCGGAGAGCATGAACGCCTGATCCTCCGGGGTGAACCGGGCGGGGTCGACGCCGCCGATATGCCAGAAGACCGACGGGGCCTTGGCCGCCGTGCCGAACGCGCCGAAGTCCTCGCTGCCGGTGATGGGGCGTTCCATCGGCATGACGGGCAGGCCCGCGTCGGTGAGGGTGGCGAGGACCCGTTCGGTGTCGCCGGGCGTGTTCTCGGTGACCGGGAAGTGGTCGTAGAACTCGACTTTGGGTTCCTGGGGCGCGCCCGCGGCCGCGGCCTCGGCCTCGGCCATGCGCTGGATGCCCTCGATCATGTGGTCGCGGGAACCGTCGGTGAAGGTGCGCAGGCTCAGCAGCACCTCGGAGGTGTCGGCGATGATGTTGGGCCGGGTGCCCGCGTGCAGGGCTCCGGCGGTCAGGACCGGGGTGTTGGCCGTCGCGGTCTGGCGTGCAGTGAGCGATTGCAGGCGAACCACCAGCGAGGCCGCCATGAGCAGCGGGTCGATGGCGGTGTGCGGCTGGGAGGCGTGCCCACCTTGGCCGAGGAAGGTGACGCGGACCGAATCGGAGGCGGCCATAAGGGGCCCGGGCTTGGACAGGATGATCCCGGCGGGCAACGGGCTGACATGCTGACCCAGCACGATGCGCGGATGCGGAAACCGCTCCAGCAGACCGTCATTGATCATCCCCTGCGCGCCCGAGCCGGTCTCCTCGGCGGGCTGGAAGAGCGCGACCACGGTGCCGGGCAAGGGATTCGCGGCCAGCTCCGCACAGGTGCCGAGCAAGGCGGCGACGTGCACATCGTGCCCACAGGCATGCATGACACCCGGGACGGTGGACGCGTAGTCGAGCCCGGTCTCCTCCTGCACCGGCAGCGCGTCCATATCGGCCCGCAGCCACACCACCGGTCCGGGACCGCTGCGCAGCACGCCGACAACGCCGGTGCCGCCGACGTTCTCGGTCACCTCCCAGCCGGGCAGCGCCCGCAGCTCCTCGGCCACCAGGCTCGCGGTGGCGTGCTCCTGGCTCGACAGCTCCGGGTGCGCGTGCAGGTGCCGATACACCTGCTGCCAGTGCTCGCCGTCCGAAAGCCGTTGTGCGGCAGTGGCGGATGCGCTCATGTGAGACTCTCCTTCGAGGGGACGGGCGCCGGTGCGCGCCGGGACAGCTTCGTCCGGAACGCCTCGGCGGTTTGCGGGACCACGGCCGCTGCGACCAGGGCCAGCAGCGGTCCGGCGGCCATTGTTTCGAAAGCCGTGGTGTACGAGAGCCGATCGGTGATGAAACCGAAGGCCGCCGGGGCCAGCACCCCGGCCAGCTGACCTCCGAAGATGATCACTCCGGTGGCCGCCCCGATCGTCGCGCTGGGCAGCGCGCGCAGCGGCACCGCGAACGCGGGCATGTAGGCCAGCCCGGCGGCGAGGCTCATCGCCGTGCCGACCAGCACGAACAGCGGGAAGGGCTCGGCGCGCGGCAGCACGAAAAGCAGTGCGGCGGTGCAGGCCATCGCCGGGACCACGATCATCCGCGGCCGCCCGCCGATCCGATCGGAGAGCCGCGCGCCGATCACCACCCCCGCCGCTGCGGCCAGCGTGGTCGGCACCGCCGCGAAGGCGATGTGGCCCATGGAGATGCCGCGCTGGTCGTGCAGGAAGGTCGGCGTCCACGAGGTGACACCCCACACCAGCACGTCATAGCCGAAGAAGATAACCGCGAATCCGAGCAGCGCGGGGGAGAACAGCACGGCCCGGCGTTCGGCCTTGTCGCCGAGGCCCGCCATCGGAATCTCCTCCTGCACCAGCGGTTCCGGCATCCAGCGCCGCCACGCCAGGATGACCGCTACGCCCAGCACCGAGATGACGCCGAACATCGCCCGCCAGCCCACGGTCGGCAGCATGACCCCGGCGATCCCCGCCGCGAGTAGCAGCCCGGCCGCGTTGGAGGCATTGGTCCAGCCCGCCGCGGTCGTGCGCTGTTCGGGCCGACTGCGTTCGGCCAGGGCCTTGATGGCGGCCGCGGGAAAGACGCCCTGCACCAACCCGAACAGGAAACGAATGCTCATCAGCGCCGCGAAAGACCAGGCCACAGCCGTCAATCCGGTGAAGACCGACCAGGCGGTGAGTCCGATGACGCCCACCTTCAACGCACCGTAGCGGTCCGCCAGCAACCCGCCGGGAATCTGGATGAGCGCGTACGGGATGAAGAACACCGACACCAGCAGACCCTGTTGGGTGTGGGTGAGACCGAGATCGTGGCCGATGGACGGCAGCGCGAAATTGATGACGGTCCGGTCGATGTAATCGACCACCCACGCCGCGAACAGCAGCATGATGGTTATCCGGGTGGTGCGTGGCATCCATGCCCCTTCACGGCGGGAGGAGTGGCTGAATGCCACACTGGGCCCCATGCCCGAGGATACGGAGGATTCGCCGGATACCGCCATCCATCCGAGTCCCGTGCCGGAATCCGCCGCACTCGCGGCCTTCGATGAGCGTGACCTCGATTTGGTGAACGCGCTGCAGATCAATCCGCGGGCCTCCTGGACCCGGATCGGCGCCTCGCTCGGCATCGACGCCACCACCGCCGCCCGCCGCTGGCAGCAGCTGACCGGCTCGGGCCTGGCCTGGATCACCGCCTACGCGCCGGAGTTCGCCACCATCGCCTACCTGCGGTTGCGGTGTCGCGCCGAGCATCTGGCGGCGATCTGCGAACGGGTGATCGCCATGCCCCACGTCTTCAGCGTCGACCGTCTCACCGGCAGTTTCCCGGTGCAACTGTCGGTCGCGGTCGAGGGTCTCGCGGCCCTGGACGATTTCATCGCGCGGGAACTGGCCACCCTGCCCGGTGTCGAGGAGATCCGCACCGCCGTCAATGTGCACGTGTATGTCGAAGGCAGCCATTGGCGTCCGCAGTCGCTCGACCCCGGCCAGCGCACGCTGCTGACCGATCCGCGCACGTCCGCCCCGGCCCGGTTCCGGCCGCTGCCCGGTGACGCGGCCCTGGTGCTGGCGTTGTCCGTGGACGGCCGCCGCAGCATCGCCGATCTGGCCCGCGATACCGGCCTCACCGAAACCA
Source organism: Nocardia sp. NPDC004722 (assembly GCF_053601505.1). Classification (NCBI taxonomy): domain Bacteria; kingdom Bacillati; phylum Actinomycetota; class Actinomycetes; order Mycobacteriales; family Nocardiaceae; genus Nocardia; species Nocardia sp. NPDC004722. The sequence goes on along the minus strand of NZ_JBSGBY010000034.1, from coordinate 420 downwards.
CGGTGCGCCGCCGCATTTCGGAGATGACGCGGTCGGGCCGGCTGGTGCTGCGCTGTGATTTCGCGGAGCAGGCCGCCGGGTGGACGGTCACCGCCAACTATTGGGCGCAGGCGCCGGCGTCCGCGCTGGACGAGCTCGGTGCGGCGTTGGCGAGCTGGCCCGAGATCCGGTTGTGCGTCGCGACCGCCGATGACAGCAATGTCCAGCTCATCGGCTGGCTGCGCAGTCCGCGCGAGGGAGTGCAGCTGGAAACCCGGCTACAGCGCGCGTTCCCGGAGCTGCGGATCACCGAACGCCAGCTGACCTTGCGCACGCTCAAACGCATGGGCCGGCGCTGTCGCCAGGCGACCTGGTCTTCTGGGATTACCGGGGTTACGCGCCGACCCGTGTCGGAGTGGCCGTCGAAACGGCCCCGATCGT
>NZ_JBSGBY010000033.1:0-25982 GCF_053601505.1 Nocardia sp. NPDC004722 | reverse complement strand
GCGACCGCCTGCTCATCACCTGGCACGGTGAGACCGTGGTGGACGTGCCGCCGCGCACCGTCGCCCACCAGGGCCCGGTCTACGAGCGCCCGGTGCAGCGGCCCGCGGATCAGGATGCGCTGAACGCGGATTCGGCCGCCGCCCTGAACCGCCCCAAGACCGGTGACGAACTGCGCGCCACCCTGCTCAAGATGCTGGCCAGCCCGCAGCTGTGCTCGCGCAAGTGGATCACCGAGCAGTACGACCGCTACGTGCGCGGCAACACCGTGCTGGCGGAGAACGCCGACGCCGGTGTCATCCGCATCGACGAGGAGACCGGCCGCGGCATCGCGCTGGCCACCGACGCGTCGGGCCGCTACACCAAGCTGGACCCCTACACCGGCGCGCAGCTGGCGCTGGCCGAGGCGTTCCGCAATGTCGCCGTCACCGGCGCGATCCCGAAGGCCGTCACCAACTGCCTCAACTTCGGTTCGCCGGAGGATCCGGGCGTCATGTGGCAGTTCCAGCAGGCCGTGCGCGGTCTCGCGGACGGCTGTGCGGCGCTGGGCATTCCGGTCACCGGCGGCAATGTGTCCTTCTACAACCAGACCGGCCAGACCGCCATCCTGCCGACCCCGGTGGTCGGCGTGCTCGGCGTCATCGACGATGTGCACCGCCGCATCCCGACCGGTCTGGGCACCGAGCCGGGCGAGACCCTGATCCTGCTCGGCGAGACCCGCGACGAGCTCGACGGTTCCATCTGGGCGCAGGTCGAGCACGACCACCTCGGCGGCCTGCCGCCCAAGGTCGATCTCGCCCGCGAGCAGCTGATCGCCGACATCCTGGTGTCGGGTTCGCGCGACGGCATGGTCTCCGCCGCCCACGACATCTCCGAGGGCGGCCTGATCCAGACCGTCGTGGAGGCCGCGCTGGCCGGTGAAACCGCCTGCCGCATCATCCTTCCCGAGGGCGCCGACCCGTTCGTCACCCTCTTCTCCGAATCCGCGGGCCGCGTCCTGGTGGCCGTCCCCCGCTCGGAGGAAACCCGCTTCAGCAAGATGTGCGACGCCCGCGGCCTCCCGTGGGCCCGCATCGGCGTGGTCGACGACGGCTCCGACTCCGTCGAGGTGCAGGGCCAGTTCAGCGTCAAGCTCGACGAGCTGCGCGCCGCCCACGAGGCCACCCTCCCGGCCCTGTTCGGCAACTCCGACCACTGATCGGGTAGCAGACGACGAAGCCCGCCGAATCCGGTACTCCGCGTATCGGATTCGGCGGGCTTTCGCGTTGCCGCGACTACTGCGACAGGCTGCCCAGCAGTGGGCCGACCACCGGAATCGAACTCGCGCTGCCGGTTCCGCCCGTGCCGCCGCCGGGTGCGGTCGGCGTGCAGCTCGCGCCGCTGGGCGCGGTCTGCACGACATTGACCGGGGCGAGCATGTCGTCGATCTCCGCGTTGGGACCCTTCACCGCGTCGGTGGCGAACGCCGTCAGAGTCGTGGCTCCCGCGTAGGTGGGCGTCCACTTCACGCTCAGGCCCTGGCCCGCGACGTAGGGCACCGTGGCGATTTCCATGGTGCCGCCCTCCGGGTATGTCGCCCAGGCGAACTCGACGTTCTGGTAGCCCGGCGCCTGCGCCATGAGTGCCGTGGCATCGGCGGCCGCCACCGTGATCGTGTACGTGGTGCCGACGCAGTAGGCCGTGGATGCCTGCAACTGCATGGTGTTGACTACCCCGGCAGAGGCGGTCGTGGCTGTCAGGATAGTGGCCACCCCCGCCGCTGCCATGGCAGCGAAGCCGACACTCGACCCACCGAGGACCGACATCTTCATACGTTCGTTCTCCCCATAATGAAAAACCTTTGTTTATCAAAGGTAATGACGGAGCCTACCCAGAAGTGCGGACGCCCGAGGAGAAACCCGCGGATCAGTTGATCTTGAAGGGATCGTGCTCGGCCATCAGCTTTTCCATTCGGGCCTCGTCGATGCGGCTGTGCACCTTCGAGGACTCGTGCTGATCGCGGATGACCTTCGCGAGGGTGAAGCAGCTGCTCACGAGGAAGAGCGTTGCCATCAGGAGGAATCCGCGCTGCCACATGTCCAGGGGCAGGTAGGCGATGCCGATTATCAAGGCGGAGAAGCTGATTCCGAAGGCGATCATGGCCTGAGCCAGAAACGCCGTGGTGCTCTTGTGCTGTGCGCTCGGGGTGCTCATGGTCCTCGAGTCTGTCGACGCGCCCCCATGATCGACCGAGTACAACTACTCGAGCGCCATGGGTAGATACTTGACGGGTGCCCGAACCCGTCGACGCTCTGACACGGTGGCGCACGCGGGGCACCGTGCTCTACGCGCGCGGCGTGGTGGCGTACCGGAAACCGTTCCGGCGCGGGTGGGGTCGCAAAGTCGCGGTGTTCGCGCGCAAGGTCGAGGACATCATCGACCTCAATCACACCGGGCTCGTGGTGGCCACCCTCTTCTTCGCCTGGTCGGTGACGCCGTCGCTGGTGCCGCGCGACTGGCTGTTCCAGGGTTTGATCTCCGGCGTCAACGCGGCCATCGGGTACGGCGTCGGGTGTGTGCTGCAGTGGTTGTTCCGCAAGTGGATTCGGCCGCGCATCAAGGTCGAGACGCCGCCCGAGTGGGTGCGGTACCTGGTCAAGGTGGTCGTGGTGATCGCCTGCGTCCTGGTGGCCGGGTACATGCTGGTGCTCTCGGCCGACTGGCAGCGCGAGATCACCACGCTCATGGACATGGAGGGCACCACCCGTGCCGCGTATCTGCGCACGGGCGGACTGAGTTTCGCGGTCGGCGCGCTCGTGGTGGCGGTGTACCGGACGCTGCGCACGGCCGTGCGCTTGCTGGCCCGGCTGCTCAGCCGCTGGGTGCGGGTGCCGCCCACCTTCGCGCCCGCGCTCGGCGCGCTGCTGCTCACCGTGCTCATCGTGACCCTGTTCAACGGTGTCGCCACCCGCGCGTTCTTCGCGGTCGCCAACTCCGCGTTCAGCGTCCGCAACGACAAGATGACCCCGTACGCGGTGCAGCCGACCAAACCCGAGCGCTCCGGCAGCCCGGCGTCGCTGGCGAAATGGGAGACCCTCGGCTCCGAAGGCCGCTGGTTCGTCTCACACGGGCCAGACCCCATGCTGATCAGCGCCGTCACGGGAAAGCCCGCGCGCGAACCGATCCGGGTGTACGTGGGTTTGCAGTCCGCGGGCTCGGACACCACCGAGGAGGATCTCGCGGTCGCCGAACTCGACCGCACCGGGGCCTTCGACCGCAAGGTGCTGGTGCTGGCCACCACCACTGGCACCGGCTGGGTGAACGGGGAGGCCGCCGCCGCACTGGAGTACATGTGGGGTGGCGACACCGCCATCGTGGCCTCGCAGTACTCCTATCTGCCCAGCGTGCTGTCGTTCCTCGCGGACCGGCAGAAGGTGGCGATCAACGGCCGCAAGATGTTCGACGCGGTCTACCGGCGCTGGGAGCAGAAACCTGCCGACCATCGGCCGAAACTGCTGGTGTACGGCGAATCCCTGGGCTCGCAGGGCTCGGAATCGGCCTTCGACGGCCTGGCCGACCTGCGCTCCAAGGTGGACGGCGCGCTGTGGGTGGGCCCGCCCAACTCGAATCGGTTGTGGCAGCAGTTCGTCCAGCGCCGCGATCCCGGCACCCACGAGGTGGATCCCACCTACGCCGACGGCCTGGTGGTCCGATTCGCCGCCACCGCGGCCGATCTCGGCAAACCCTCCCCGGACTGGCGCAAGCCCCGCATCGCCTACCTGCAACACCCCTCCGACCCCATCGTCTGGTGGTCCTCGGATCTCATCTTCTCCCAACCGGATTGGCTCTCCGAACCCCGCGGCGCCGACGTCTCACCCCAAATGCGCTGGTGGCCCTTCGTCACCTTCTGGCAGGTAGTCGCCGACCTCACCAACGCCCAGGGTGTCAGCGACGGTCACGGCCACCGCTACGGCTCCCTCGTCCTCGACGGCTGGGCCGCCATCGCCGCACCTCCCGATTGGACCCCCGACCTCGGCGAACGCATCCGCACCCAGATAGAACTCGCCGAAGCCTACGAACGAGCGGTGAAGTAGCCGTGCGCACCCCGGCCGGTGCGTTTCCGCATCCCAAAGCCCTTGCGGCCATGGCGCTCCCGCTGTTGTGGAGCAACCGGGTCCTGCCCGCCCTGAACCTGGAGATTCGCGGCCGCACCGCCGCCAACACCGCCTTCGCTGCCGCGTACACGCTCATCTTTCGCGGTGCGCCGAACTGGTTGTCGCCGCGCGGATTACGCGTCGGAGCGATCGCGGGCGGACTGGTGCTCTCCGGATACGCGGCGGCCCTGGCCATTCCGACCACCCGCCGCCATCTGGCCGGGCTCGACGACCGCGGCCCGGCCGTGCACACCGTGGAGTGGACCGCCCTGCACATCCCCGGCGGCACGGTCTTCACCGAGGAACTCGTCTACCGCTCGACCCTGACCCCGCTGCTCGAGCAGTTCGCCGGAGTGGCCGGAACCGGCGTGGGCGCACTGGTTTTCGGCCTCTCCCATATCCGGCCCGCCCGGGCCGCGGCCGATCCCGTCGCGGCCACGGTCGCCCTCACCACCGTGGCCGGCCTGTTCTTCGACCGTCTGCGCCGCCACACCGGAAGTGCGACCGCCCCAGCGCTGCTACATCTGGCCCTCAATGCCGGTGGGGCGCTGGCCCCGCGCCTCGCCCGCCGCCTTCGAGACCGGGCGGACGGTTCCGTCGGGGGTCGGCGGTAGCCTCGCGGGATGGCGCGAGGTGCGGTGGATCCGGCTCAGGTGCGGGCGGCGGTGGCCGTCGTGGGGGAGTGGCTGCGGGACGAGTCGGTCGGGAAGCCTGCGCGGGCGGAGATCGCGGCGGCGGTGCGGGGGACGGCGCGGGCGTTGGCGGGGGATGCGCCGGGGCATTCGGTGGAGGTGCGGGTGCCGCCGTTCGTGGCGGTGCAGTGCATCGAGGGGCCGCGGCATACGCGGGGGACGCCGCCGAATGTGGTTGAGACGGACCCGCGTACGTGGTTGTTGCTGGCTACCGGACTGCTGGAGTTCGAGGACGCGGTGGAGTCGGGGGCGTTGAGCGCATCCGGCAGCCGGGCGGGCGAGGTCGCCCGCTGGCTGCCGATCGTGCCGGTCTAGCTAGGCGTCGGCGGGCTTGGCGTGGCGGCCGCCGCCGGTGTCGCCGCGCGTGGCGTCGAGGTCGACGGGCTTGCGCTCCAAGCCCTTCCGGTCGTAGAAGCGGGTGATGAACAGGCCGCCGAGGATGCCGATGGCCAGGCCCAGCACGGCCATCCACGCGCCGCGGGTGAGGCCGGCCTGGCCGTCGCCGTAGAAGTAGAGGATCGAGCGGGTGCCCAGGAAGACCTGGTGCATGGGCTCGAACTTGGCCAACCAGCCGAAGTACTTGGGCGTGGCCTCGATCGGGATGGTGCCGCCCGAGGAGGGCAGGCCCAGGATGATGAAGATGATCAAGTTGATGATCAGCCCGGAGGTGCCGACCGCCGCCAGCGTCGAGGTGCAGGTGAAGCCGACCGCGCACATCACCAGGACGCCGTAGAGGAACAACAGCAGCGGGCGGTCGATCGGCATGCCCAGCGCGTGCGCGATCCCCATCAGCGCGCCCGAGACGACGACCGCCATCACCACCACCGCCGACCACTTGATCAGCAGCGTCTTGAATCGCGAGATCGACGCGCGCGGATAGTGCACGTACCAGGGACCCCACTCGGTCGGCAGGAAGCCGAGCGCCGAATCGATGAGCTGGTGGATGATCATCGCCCCGACCATGCCGACCAGCAGGAGCAGCAGACTGTAGAAGAAGGCGGTCAGCCCCTCTCCGGAACCGCCGGGCAGCGGCCAGAATTGGTTGACCACCACATTCAACGGCTGTGACAGCACCAGCCGGGTGGCCGCGGTCAGCTCCGTCGGGGGCGCGCCGGGCGGCGGCGCGAGCTGCGCCTTCACCTGCTCGGTCAGCTGCGTGCCGACCTGCGCGTTCACCTGGGTCAGGGCCTGCTCGCCGAACTTCTGCACGACCGCGGTCGCGAAAGCCCCGGTGCGCGGGTTGGTCTGGAGGATGAGCTCCGGTTTGGAGATGTCGCCCGGCACCACGCTGCCGACGCCGAGAATGCCCAGTCGCTTGGTGAAGTCGGAGGGAATGATGATGGTGCCGTAGACCTGCGCCGACTGCATGCGCAACTGCGCCTCGTTGATGCCGAGCACCTGCAGATCGATCTGATCCGACGGCACCGCTTTCCGCAAACCATCGGCGACCTGATCGCCGAAGTTGACGTGCTTGCCGCCGATATCGTCGCCCACATCCTGGTTGACCAGCGCGATCGGGAAGTCGTGCAGATTCTTCTCCGGATCGACCACGTAATCGAGGTACATGACGCCCAGCAGCGAGGCCAGCAGGGTCACGACGATGATGGGGAATGCCCACCTGATCGGGCTCAAATGCCTGCGCTTCGGCGTGGGTTCCGTGCCCCCGGTGGTCTCCGTGCTCGTCACGGTCGAACGCTAACAGCAAACGCCGCGCCATCTCGGTTATCCCAACGGTGGGTTGCCTTGCGGTTACCCGTAGAATGGCTCTCGCCCCCAGCCCGCCGAACAGGGAGCAAACTGGTGTCTCTCCCCCTCGCTGCCACCACCCCCGACCAGGACGAGAACGAACCGCGCGAAGAGTGCGGCGTGTTCGGTGTCTGGGCTCCGGGCGAAGATGTGGCAAAGCTCACGTACTACGGACTTTACGCATTGCAGCACCGGGGTCAGGAGGCGGCGGGTATCGCTGTCGCCGACGGTTCACAGGTGCTGGTCTTCAAGGATCTCGGCCTGGTGAGCCAGGTCTTCGACGAACAGACGCTGGCGGCCATGCCCGGCCACGTCGCCGTCGGCCACTGCCGCTACTCCACCACCGGATCCACCACCTGGGAGAACGCCCAGCCGATCTTCCGCACCACCGCGGTCGGCACGGGAATCGCCCTGGGCCACAACGGAAATCTCGTCAATACCGCCGAACTGAGCGCGCGGGCACGGGAACTCGGCCTGGTCACCGGCCGCCTGGCGGGCACGATCGCCGCCACCTCCGACTCGGACGTGGTCACCGCGCTGCTGGCGCACTCCGCGGCCGACAAGAGCATCGAACAGGCAGCCATGGAGTTGCTGCCGACGCTGAAGGGGGCGTTCTGCCTCACCTTCATGGATGAGCACACGCTCTACGCCGCGCGTGACCCGCACGGCGTGCGCCCACTATGTTTGGGCCGCCTCGATCGTGGCTGGGTAGTTGCCAGCGAGACGGCGGCCCTCGATATCGTCGGCGCGTCCTTCGTGCGCGAGATCGAACCCGGCGAGCTGCTCGCCATCGACGCGGACGGGGTGCGCTCGCTGCGCTTCGCCAACCCGACCCCCAAGGGCTGCGTCTTCGAATACGTCTACCTGGCCCGGCCCGACTCGACCATCTCCGGTCGCAGCGTGCACGCCACCCGCGTGGACATCGGCCGCCGCCTGGCCGCCGAGCATCCCATCGAGGCCGACCTGGTCATCCCGGTGCCGGAGTCCGGCACCCCGGCCGCCGTCGGCTACGCGCAGGGTTCGGGTGTGCCCTACGGGCAGGGGCTGATGAAGAACGCCTACGTGGGCCGCACCTTCATCCAGCCCAGCCAGACCATCCGCCAGCTCGGAATCCGATTGAAGCTCAACCCGCTTCGCGAGGTGATCCGCGGCAAGCGGCTGATCGTGGTGGACGACTCCATCGTGCGCGGCAACACCCAGCGGGCCTTGATCCGCATGCTGCGCGAGGCGGGCGCGTTGGAGATCCACGTGCGGATCGCCTCGCCGCCGGTCAAGTGGCCGTGCTTCTACGGCATCGACTTCGCCTCCCGCGCGGAGTTGATCGCCAATGGCGCGGGCCCCGACGGCATCGCGGGGGAGAGCCTCGACGAGATGGTGGATGGGGTGCGACGTTCCATCGGCGCGGACACCCTCGGCTACATCTCCATCGACAGCATGATCGCCGCCACCGAGCAGCCGCGCTCGCGCCTGTGCTCGGCCTGCTTCGACGGCGACTACCCGATCGCGCTGCCGGTCGAATCGGCCATCGGCAAGAACGTTCTCGAGGGCATGCTCTCCGGCGCGACCGAGTCGGAGCTGCTCGCCGACAACGCCAACGCCTCGGCCCTGAGCCGTCCGTAGTACCAGCGCTTTCCGGTGCCCGTCCGCGTAATCGCGGGCGGGCACTGTGCTTTTCCCGCTCTGAACAGGAAAATCCCGTGGCGCAGTTGCGCCAACGGCGCGTGCGCGCGGATGGCGCAATTTATGTACCGATTGTCCAGAAACGCAACACTCCGGTTATAACCGGTCGATACTGTGCCCAGCCAAGAGATGTCCACCGCGGCGCGGCGGGCCCGTGACCCGGCCGCCGCCGCTGCGTGTTCGAGAGCAAGGGCAGTACATGCGCGCGAAAAAAGTTGCGGCAGTCGGCTTCGCCGGTCTCGCCGTGTTTGCGATAGCCGGATGCGGTTCCGGGAAGACGGGAGGCGGCGGGGGCAGCGCCGGCATCCTGGTCGGCACCACCGACAAGGTCACCTCACTCGATCCGGCCAAGGCGTACGACAACGGTTCGCTGCTGGCCGAAACCCAGGTCTACCAATTCCTGCTGAACTTCCCGGCGGGCGACGCCACCCCGAAACCCGATGCGGCCGACCACTGCGGGTTCACCTCGCCGACCGTCTACAGCTGCACGCTCAAGCCGGGACTGAAGTTCGTCAACGGTGACCCGCTCACCGCCAAGAGCGTGAAGTTCTCCTTCGACCGCATGGTGAAGATCGACGACCCGCAGGGCCCGAAAGCCTTGCTGGACAACCTGGCCAGCACCGACGCCCCCGACGACAAGACCGTCAACTTCACCCTCAAGCAGGCCAACGACCAGACCTTCCCGGCCATCCTGCCCACCCAGGCGGCGGCCATCGTGGACGAGAAGGTGTTCCCGGCCGACAAGATCATGGCCGACGAGGACATCGTGAAGGCCAAGCCGTTCTCCGGTCCGTACACCATCTCCAGCTACGACAAGAACAAGCTGGTGGAGTACAAGTCGAATCCCGACTACAACGGCCTGTTCGGCAAGCCCAAGTCCGACACCGTCACGGTGAAGTACTACGCCGAAGCGTCGAACATGAAACTCGATGTGCAGCAGGGCAATATCGACGTCGTCTGGCACACACTGTCGCCGACGGACCTCGACTCGCTGCGCAACGACGGCAAGGTGACCGTGCATCAGTCGCCGGGCGGCGACACCCGCTACATCGTGTTCAACCTCAACACCCAGCCCGGCGGCAATCCCGCCCAGAAGCTGGCCGTGCGCAAGGCCGTGGCCACCACGATCGACCGTGACGCGCTGGCCACCAGCGTCTTCAAGGGCACTTGGTCGCCGCTGTATTCGCCTGTCCCCAAGGGTGTTCCGGGCGCGACCGAGGCACTGAAGGACATCTACGGTGCCAAGCCGAACAAGGACGCGGCCGCCAAGTTCCTCGCCGACTCGGGGATGGCCACACCGGTCGAACTGAACCTGCAATACACCACCGAGCACTACGGTTCCGCCAGCTCGGAGGAGTACGCGGCGATCAAGAACCAGCTCGAGTCCACCGGGCTGTTCAAGGTGAACCTGCAGTCCACCGAGTGGGTCGCCTATCAGAAGGCGCGTTCCTCCGACGGCTACCCGGTGTTCCAGTTCGGCTGGTTCCCGGACTATCCGGACGCTGACGACTACCTGCGCCCGTTCTTCACCGAGGACAACTTCCTGCGCAACCACTTCGGTGATCCCAAGATCACCGCGCAGCTGAATGCCGAACTGACCGAAGGGGATCCGGCCAAGCGCGCCGCCGTGCTGGCCACCCTGCAGCACGATCTGATGGCGGACTACCTGCCCATCGTGCCGTTGCTGACCGGCAATCAGATCGCGGTGGCGGGCAAGGACGTGCAGGGCGTGGACTCGACCCTGGACCCGTCGTCCAAGTTCCGTTTCGGTGTGCTGAGCAAATAACCGGCGGCGGGCCCGTCGAGCGCTTCGGGCGGGCCCTTCCGTTGGTAGTTATGCATTGCCGCTGGAAACTATCCAGTTTTGAAAGATGTTCACCGTAGTTTCAGCTGGTTATAACCAGTTTTCGTAGCTCTCGTTTTATACATCTGTACCCCGGCAACACAGAGGCAACAAACCGTTACTACGGTGCGCCGAGACACATCACGCTGTGGCGGTGTGACGTCCGCGATCCGGACGGCCACCGCCCGAGTTTCGAGAGATGAGCACTATGGGTTCGAAGACGAACCGGGCGAGGACCTTCGCCGCGGTCGGCATGGCAGGCATCGCACTCGTCGCCGCGGGCTGCGGCTCCGGACGCACCGGGGACTCCGGCGGCGGCGCGGGAATCACCGTCGGCACCACGGACAAGATCTTCTCGCTGGATCCGGCCCTGGCCTACGACAACGGGTCGCTGCAGGCCGAGACGCAGATCTACCAGACCCTGTTGAACTTCGCGCCCGGCAAGACGGTCCCCGAGCCGGACGCCGCGCAGAAGTGCGGATTCACCTCGCCGACCGTCTTCAGCTGCACGGTCAAGCCGGGCCTGAAGTTCGCGAACGGGAACCCGCTCACCGCCGCGAGCGTGAAGTTCTCCTTCGACCGCATCCTGAAGATCAACGACCCCAACGGTCCCGCCTCGCTGCTGGGCAACCTGGACCACACGGACGCGCCGGACGCGCAGACCGTCAACTTCACGCTCAAGGTCGCCAACGATCAGACCTTCGCCTCGGTGCTGCCGAGCCAGGCGGGAATCATCGTGGACGAGAAGAGCTTCCCGGCCGACAAGGTGCTCGCCGACGAGGACGTGGTCAAGACCAACGCCTTCTCCGGCCCGTACACCATCACCAGCTACGAGAAGAACAAGCTGGTCGAGTACAAGGCCAACCCGGGCTATGACGGCCTGTTCGGCAAGCCCAAGAACGACGGCGTCTCGGTCAAGTACTACGCCGAGGCCGCCAACCTGAAGCTCGATGTGCAGAACGGCAATATCGATGTCGCCTACCGGAGCCTGACCCCGACCGACATCGATTCGCTGCGTAACGACAGCAAGGTCACCGTGCATGAGGGGCCCGGTGGAGAGCTGCGCTACATCGTCTTCAACATGAACACCATGCCCGGCGGCACCCCGGCCCAGAAACTGGCCGTGCGCAAGGCGATCGCCTCCAGCGTCGATCGTGACGCCCTGGCGACCGGCGTCTACAAGGGCACCTACAAGCCCGCCTACTCGTCGGTGGTGCCCGGCGCGACCGGCGCGACCGAACCGTACAAGGAGCTCTACGGGGCCAAGCCGAGCAAGGACGCGGCCGCCAAGTTCCTGGCCGACGCCGGGGTCGCCGCCCCGGTCACGCTGAACCTGCAGTACAACTCCGACCACTACGGCGGCTCGTCGTCCGAGGAGTACGCGGCCATCAAGAACCAGCTCGAAGCCACCGGGCTGTTCAAGGTGAATCTGCAGTCCACCGAATGGGTTTCGTATCAGGATGAACGGGTGAAGGACTCCTACCCGCTCTACCAGTTCGGCTGGTTCCCGGACTTCCCGGACGCCGACAACTACCTGACCCCGTTCTTCGCGCCGAACAACACGCTGCAGAACCACTTCGAGGATCCGCAGATCAACGCGCTGCTCACCGCGGAGACCACCGAACCCGACGCCGCCAAGCGCGCCGAGATCCTGAAGAAGCTGCAGTTCTCGCTGGCCAACGACCACCTGCCGATGCTGCCGCTGCTGGCCGGAACCAATATCGCGGTCGCGGGCAAGAACGTCCAGGGCGTCGCCGACACCCTGGATCCCACCTTCAAGTTCCGCTTCGGTGTGCTGAGCAAGTGACGGCCATCGAGGAGACGGGCGGGCCGGAGACGGCCCGCCCGGCGGGAAAGCGATTGCGCGGCAGCAGTTCCCGCTACAGTGCGCTGCTGCGTTACCTCGGGGTGCGAGCCCTGCTCATCATCCCGACCACCTGGATCCTGGTCACCCTGGTGTTCTTCCTGATGCGGGTGATCGGTGACCCGATCAGCGCCGCCATGGGCGGGCGCCTGAGTCCCGCGCAGATCCAGGAGCGCAAGGAGGCGGCCGGGCTCAACCGGCCCATCCTCACCCAGTACTGGGAGTACCTCTCGGGACTGCTGCGCGGTGATTTCGGCCGCTCCCAGGACAATCGGGCCATCAGCGACGTCATCGTCACCTATGGCGCGGCCACCCTGGAACTCGTGTTCTGGTCGCTCATCGTGGCCTTCGCGGTCGGTGTGCCGCTGGGCAGATACGCGGCCACCAAACGGGATTCGGCCCGCGACGTGAGCCTGCGGCTGTTCGCCATCCTGGTGTACGCCGCACCCGTGTTCTTCGTCGGCCTGCTGCTCAAGCTGATCTTCTCGGTCAAACTCGGTTGGCTGCCCGTTGCCGGACGGGCCAGCACCAATGTCGAGTTGCAGCTGCAGCACGTGTCGCCGAAGACCAACATCATGATCGTGGACGCGATTCTCTACGGGGACACGGGCTACATCGTGGACGTGCTGAAACACGCTGTGCTGCCCGCCATCGCGCTGGGTCTGCTCACCGCGGGCGTGTTCCTGCGCCTGGTGCGCATCAACCTGATCCAGACGCTGCGCTCGGGCTACGTCGAAGCCGCCCGCGCGCGTGGGCTTTCCGACCGCACCGTCACCGGGCGGCACGCCTTCCGCAACGCCCTCATCCCGGTCGTGACCGTGATGGGCATGCAGATCGCCATGATGCTCGGCGGCGCGGTCCTCACCGAAACCACCTTCGAATGGAAGGGATTGGGCTACCAGCTCGCCTCCTACCTGCAAGCCCGCGACTTCATCGCGGTACAGGGCATCGTGGCGTTCATCGCCATCGTGGTGGCGGTCATGAGCTTCCTGGTGGACCTGATCGTGGCGATGATCGACCCGCGAGTGAGGTTCTGATGACGGTCATCGAAACGGGCGTCGACGTCGTCCCGCCCAGCCGCGCCAAATTCCGGATTCCCGGAATGGGGTTGGTGCGCATGACCTCCGGGCTGCAGCGGATGACGCTGCTGCTGGGGCTCGCGCTGGTCGCGGGCTTCATCCTGGTCGCCATCTTCGCGCCGCTCATCGCGCCCTACGGCTTCGCCCAGAGCACCGCCGACGGCGTCGATTTCGTGCGCCAGCAAGCCCCCTCGGCGGCGCACTGGTTCGGCACCTCGGTGCGCGGCGAGGACGTGTTCTCCCGTGTCATCTTCGGTGCGCGCACGGCACTTTCGGTGATCGCGGTCTCGCTGGTGCTGTCCCTGTTCGTGGGCGTGCCGCTGGGCCTGGTGTCCGGCTACCTCGGCAGCTGGGTGGACCGCATCCTGGTGCTGTTCATGGACGCCATGTACGCGTTCCCGTCGCTGCTGCTGGCCATCGTGGTCTCGATCGTGGTGTCGGGCGGGCAGTCGTCGAGCTTCGGCGGCATCCTGTCGGCGGCCATCGCCATCACGGTGATCTTCGTGCCGCAGTACTTCCGGGTGGTGCGCAATGCCACCATCTCGGTGAAACAGGAACCGTACGTGGACGCCGCGCGGGTCACCGGCGCGTCCACCACGCGAATCCTGTTCCGCCACATCCTCGCCAATGTCACCCAGTCGCTGCCGGTGCTCATCACGCTCAACGGCGCGGAAGCGATCCTGACGCTGGCGGGCCTCGGGTTCCTCGGCTTCGGCATCGAACCCACCCAGGCCGCCGAATGGGGCTACGACCTCAACAAGGCGCTCTCCGATGTCTCCAACGGCATCTGGTGGACCGGCGTGTGGCCGGGTGTGGCCATCGTGCTGGTGGTGCTCGGCATGACCCTGGTCGGCGAGAGCCTCAACGAGGTGCTCAACCCGCTGCTGCGCACCCGCCGCGTCGCCACCGCACCCGCGGCGGCCGAAGCCGATCCCACCGAATCCGCGAAGGAGGCCGACAATGCCTGAACCCGTTCTGTCATTCGACGGTCTCACCGTCTGCTTCGCCACCGACGCCGGTACGGTCACGGCCGTCAATGACGTTTCCTACCAGGTGTTTCCGGGTGAGGTCCTGGCCGTGGTCGGTGAATCCGGCTCCGGCAAATCGGTGAGCTCCCGCACCGCCATGGGCCTGCTGCCACCCACCGCCAGCGTGAACGGCACCGTCGTGCTCGGCACCAAGGCCGTCACCAAGATGAGCGAGCGGGAACTCACCGCGCTGCGCGGCGGGGCCATCTCCATGGTGTTCCAGGAGCCCGGCGCGGCCCTGGACCCGCTGTTCACCGTCGGCTTCCAGATCGGGGAGGCGCTGCGCGCACACTCCGGTATGAAGCGGAAAGCCGCGCGCACCAAGGCAATCGAACTATTGCGCGCGGTCGGTCTGCCCGATCCGGAGGCGCGGGTGGACTACTACCCGCACCAGCTCTCCGGCGGCCAGAAGCAGCGCGTGGTGATCGCCATCGCCATCGCCTGCGAACCCAAGGTGATCATCGCCGACGAGCCCACCACCGCCCTCGACGTCACCGTCCAGGCCGAAATCCTGGAACTGCTGCGGGATCTGCGCGATCGCATCGGCGCGGCCATCGTCCTCATCACCCACAACATGGGCGTGGTCGCCGACCTCGCCGACCGCGTGGTGGTAATGCGCGAGGGCCGCATCGTCGAAGAAGCCAAGGTGGACAAGCTCTTCAGCGACCCGCAGCACGAGTACACCCGAGCCCTGCTCGCGGCCGTGCCGAAACTGCATGTGCTGCCCGACAACTGGGAAGCCGACGAGGCGACCGGCAGCGTGGCCGGGGCCGCCCTGGCGAAAACCATCGTCCGCGAACCCGTTCCGGCCGACGCCGAAACCGTGCTCGAGGTCTCGAACCTGGTGGTGGAATTCCCGGCCCCGCTCGGCCGCCCCAACTTCCGGGCGGTCAACGAGGTCAGCCTCAGCCTGCGCCGCGGTGAAACCCTCGGCCTGGTCGGCGAATCCGGATCCGGCAAATCCACCATCGGCCGCTGCGTGGCGGGCCTGCAGCGGCCCACCGAGGGCAGCGTGCGGGTGCTCGGCACCGACATCGCCGGGCTGTCCGAACGCAAGCTGCGGCCCATCCGCCGCCGCTTCGGCTTCGTCTTCCAAGACCCGGCCACCTCGCTCAACCCGCGCCTCACCATCGGCGAGTGCGTGGCCGAACCGCTGCTCGTCCACAAGGAGGCCAAGGGCCAGGCCGCGCGCGACCGCGTCCGCCACCTCCTCGACGACGTGCAACTCCCGGCCGGGGTGGAAACGCGCTACCCGCACGAGCTCTCGGGCGGTCAGCGCCAGCGCGTCAGCCTGGCCCGGGCCCTGGTGCTGAATCCGGACCTGCTGGTGGCCGACGAACCCACCAGCGCCCTGGACGTCTCCGTGCAGGCACGGGTGCTCGAGCTGTTCGCCGAACTGCAGCGCGAATGCGGCTGGGCGTGCCTGTTCATCAGTCACGACCTCGCCGTGGTGGATCAGCTCGCGGATCGGATCGTGGTGCTGCGCAACGGGACCGTCGTCGAACAGGGCGACAATGACGACATACTTCGCCGCCCCCGCGAGGAGTACACCCGTCGCCTGGTCGCCGCCGTGCCGGTCCCCGATCCGGTCGAGCAGCGTCGCCGCCGCACCGAAACGGCTGCCCTGTTTGCGGAGGCTGGCACGGTATGACACCGGTCAGGCACCGTAGCGGGTGCGGGCTCGTTATCCGCTTCCGGTACCGTGATCAGGCATCTATCCACCCGATTCGGCTTGGAGCTCTCCCCGACAATGACTGAACAGACCCCCAGCGGTGCCGGTGCCTCCTACGCGGCGGCAGGTGTCGATATCGAGGCCGGTGACCGCGCAGTCGAGTTGTTCGCGCCGCTGGCGAAGAAGGCAAGCCGTCCCGAGGTTCAGGGCGGACTCGGCGGCTTCGCAGGCCTGTTCGCATTGAAGGGTGGCTACAAGGAGCCCCTGCTCGCGGCCTCCACCGACGGCGTCGGCACCAAGATCGCCGTCGCGCAGGCCCTCGACAAGCACGACACCGTCGGCCTCGACCTGGTCGCCATGGTCGTCGACGATCTGGTCGTCTGCGGCGCCGAACCGCTGTTCCTGCAGGACTACATCGCCGTCGGCAAGGTGGTCCCGGAACGGGTCGCGCAGATCGTCTCCGGCATCGCCGAGGGTTGCGTCATCGCCGGTTGCGCTCTGCTCGGCGGCGAGACCGCCGAGCACCCGGGCCTGATGGGCGCCGACGACTACGACCTGTCGGCCACCGGCGTCGGCGTGGTCGAGGCCGACGCCGTGCTCGGCCCCGACCGGGTCCGCCCGGGCGACGTCGTCATCGGCATGGGCTCCTCGGGTCTGCACTCCAACGGCTACTCGCTGGCCCGCAAGGTACTGCTCGACATCGACCGCATGTCCCTCACCGGGCACGTCGAAGAGTTCGGCCGCACCCTCGGCGAGGAACTCCTGGAACCCACCAAGATCTATGCCAAGGACTGCCTGGCGCTGATCGCCGAAACCGACGTGCGCACCTTCTGCCACGTGACGGGCGGCGGCCTGGCCGCCAACCTGGCCCGCGTGCTCCCGGCCGGCCTCGTCGCCGAGCTGGATCGCGGCACCTGGAACCCGGCCCCGGTCTTCAAGATGATCGCCCAGCGCGGCCGCGTCGAGCGCGCCGAGATGGAGAAGACCTTCAACATGGGCGTCGGCATGGTCGCCGTCGTCGCCCCCGAGGACGCCGACCGCGCGCTGGCCGTCCTCACCGCCCGCCACATCGACTGCTGGACCCTCGGCACGGTGAAGAAGGCCAAGGACATCGACTCGGCCCGCACGGTCCTCGTCGGCGACCACCCGCGCTTCTGATCGCAACCGAAAAGCCCCGATCGCTCGAGGAGTGATCGGGGCTTTTTCGTTTTGCCTGAATCTTCGTGTGGCGCGGCAACTTCCGGTCACACAAATGAACGCCCCGTCCTTGGTGAGGACGGGACGCTAATGCTGCTGCCAAGCTTCAGCGCCGCCTGCTTGTCGACTTCACAACGACGTGCCAAAGGGGGAAGCCCATCGGCCTCCCCCTGCAGTACGTCGAAATCGAGTCAGCGACGCCAGTCGTCGTAGCTGTCTTCTTCTTCCCAGCTCGACCGCGATTCGCTCGCGTCATGCTCTTCGGAAAGCACACCACTCCGCTGCGTGTCGGAGGGACTTCCCGACAGCTCTCGCTGAAGGCTGGAGAAGTCGGTCGACGGCGAGCTGTACTTGAGCTCCCGTGCGACCTTGGTCTGCTTTGCCTTAGCCCGGCCACGGCCCATGGCTGACCCCCTCGCGTCACTGCGGGGCGGCCTGGGGTGGGTTTGGCGGCCCCGTTCGAATTAATACTCTTCCTGACGAACACTTTAGCGTGTGTCCGGGCGTCGCGCTTCCAGGAGTGGGGGATAAACGTCGCGAGGCCCGGCGCACCGGGGCGCGCCGGGTTCGGAAAAGCCCGTCGACCGGGGACTACAGCACGCCGGGAATGGCTCGGATGATGCCCACCCGGGCCCCTCCGCCGAGCACCGCGGGGGCGGCCAGCTCGGCATGCGCGTCGGTCCACGGCACGCCCATACGCTGGAGAATCGCCAGGGTCAGGGGCAGCCGGGCGCGATCGGCGCCGTCATCGATCTTGTAGGCGAAGGCCGAGCCGTCGGGTAGCGCGCCCGCGTGCACGCCGTCCGCGCCGATCTTGCAGACCAGCCCGGGGGTCGCGGTCATGACTCGGAAATCTGGTCCGTCCGTGCCGGAAATCACTCGCGGATGCGCGCGAATCGCGTCCGCGACCCGGCGTTCCGGGCTACCTTCCGCGCCGGTGGCGAAACGCGCGTAGGCGCGCGCCAGGTTCACCAGCGAGACCGGGACGATCGGCAGGCCGCAGCCGTCGATGCCGAGATCGGTCTCCGGCTCCCCGGTCATATCGGCGACCGTCTCCAGTACGGCTTGCTGGAGGGGATGGCCGACCTCCAGGTAGCCGCGGGTGGGCCAGTCGTTGACCTTGCAGGTGGCCAGCATGGCGGCATGTTTGCCGGAGCAGTTCATGTAGACCCGGCGGGCGGCCTTGGACCGGTCGGTGCCCGCCAGCACCTGGGCGCGGGCCTGCTCCTCGAACGGCAGATCCGGCGGGCATTCGAGATCATCCTCGGTGCAGCCGAAGCGATCCAGCAGCCGGGTCACCAGCTCCACATGCTCGGGCTCGCCGAAGTGCGAGGCGGTCGAGATGGCCAGCTCGGCGTCGTCGAGCGGTTCGAAACCGTTGCGCAGCAAGGTGAGTGCCTGCATGGGCTTGTTGGTGGAGCGCGGGAAGATCGGGCCGTGCACGGCGCCCACCTCCACCAGCGGCTCACCGTCCGGCCGCAGGATCACCGCCGACCCGCGATGCACGCACTCCCGGAATCCGGAACGCACTACCTCGACGAGATCCACGCTCATTCCTGCGTTCCCTTCGGTCATCGGTTCGCCGCCGGGGTGTGCCGGCGACGGTGGCGGTCGATCTGCATGCGCACGTCGTCGGAAATGGTGGGCTCGGATTCCAGCAGGGTGTCCAGCCGGTTAGGGTCCGCGCCGGTGAACAGGTCGCGGACGGTGACGCCGTGTGCGGGCACGTGCACCACCCGCACCTCGTCGCCCGCGCCGATCGAGCCCTCGGTCAGCACCCGCAGGTAGGCGCCCGTATCCGCCTGTGCGGTGAAGCGTTTCACCCATTGGGGCTCGCCGCTGCGCCACTGGAAGGTGGCGCAGGGGACGCGCGGCGCGGACACCTCGAGCAAGGTGTCGCCGATGGTCCAGCGCTCACCCAGCACGGCGTCGCTGACCCGCAGACCGGACAGGCGCAGGTTCTCGCCGAACCAGCCCGGCTCGAGTGCGCGGCCGAGTTCACCGGCCCAGCGGGCGGCGTCCTCCTCGGCGTAGGCGTAGACGGCCTGATGGGTGCCGCCGTGATGCACGGTGTCGCATACGTGGTCGCCGTCCAGGCCGAGCGTGCGGACCGGAACCCGGTGCGGCACCGGACGTTTGTCGATGGCGGTGCGGCCCACCTTGCTGGACTTGGCGGGCACCTCGAGCTCGGCGTGCAGGACGCAGACGGCCAGCACCCGGCCGGTATCGCTGATCGGCCGCGCGACCGGGTCGCTCATCGGCCGCGGAGCTTCTCGACGGCCAGGCGCCCGGCCTGCGGTTCATCGTGCGAGGGAACCGAATCCGGGTCGATGGCCGCCGCGCACGGGCCCGCGGTCAGTTCGGTGTCGACCGGGATGGTGCGCTTGATCAGGGCCAGCGCGATCGGGCCGAGTTCGTAGTGGTCGATCACCGTGCCCAGCACGCCGACGGCGCGGCCGCCCGCGGTCACCGGATCACCGGTCTCCGGACGGGAATCCGCGGAACCGTCCAGGTGCAGCAGCACCAGATGCCGGGGCGGCTTGCCGAGATTGTGGACCCGGGCCACCGTCTCCTGGCCGCGGTAGCAGCCCTTGTTCAGGTGCACCGCACCGTGTTCGGCGGGACCGCCGATCCAGTTCACCTCGTGCGGGATGGTGCGGTCGTCGGTGTCGACGCCGAGGCGCGGGCGCAGCGCGGCCGCCCGCAGCGCCTCGAAGGCCCACATGCCCGCGGCCGCCGCGCCCGCGTCCCGCAGCTTCGTCCACCAGGTGGCCAGCTGATCGCGGGGAACGATCAGGTCGAAGGAGTCGGCGGTGGGCCAGGGCATGCGGCGCAGGAAGCCGCCGCTGGGCAGCGGGACCGCGCGGTAGATCTCGGGAAGGGCTGGGACGCCCAGGGTTTCGAGGAGATCGCCGGTGCCGGGGCCCAGCAGGCTCAGCACCGCATGGTCATTCGCGGCGACGGGCTTGGCGTCGGCCCAGAAGACCATCTTCTGCAGGAAGTTCAGCAGGTCCGGGCCGCGCTCGGCCTCGGTGTCGATCCACTCGGTGCCGTCGAGGTCGGTGAGCACGAAGTGGTTGAGGACGCGGCCGTTGAGGTCCAGGTCCAGATCCTCCGCGGAGTCTCCGTCGCGCAGATCGGCGACGGCCTGACTGGAGATGGTGTGCAGCCAGGTCAGGCGTTCCTTGCCGGTGATGGCGAGCACGAAACGGTGGGAACGATCCACCACCGCGACCCGCTCCGCCGCCGCGCGCTGCTCGCCGAACGGATCGCCGTAATGCCACGCGACCGGGGCATCCGGTGATCCCGGCAGCCCCGCGACAGCCCCTGGAACCTGCAGAATCGGACTGGGCGTTACCGAGGAGGACACACGTCCACCCTATGCCAACCCGCCAGGTCGGCTCGTCCGCCTCTACGTGACCTTGACGGCACGGCGTGTGGTGGCGCTGCCGAGCCGGGTGGCGCTTCTGCGTCGAGGGCGGGGTGGGCGGTCGGTTGCCAGGTGGCTTGACGAGTTTGGCGGCGCGGTTGAACCCACCGTGACGGGCCATCTGTCATAGGGTCGATGCATGGTGGAACGGGTTCTGGTGACTCTCGACGGCGCGATCCAGGATCCGGATACGCCCTTGCTGTACGCGGACGACATCGGCGCGCTGCGCGGCGATGGCATCTTCGAGACCGTGCTGGTGCGCGAGGGCGTGCCGTGTGCGCTGGAGATGCATCTGGCGCGGCTGCGGCGCTCGGCGGAGGCCTTGGAGTTGCCCGCGCCCGATCTCGAGGCGTGGCGGTTCGCGGTGGAGCTGGCGGCCGAGGAGTGGGGCAAGGCGCGCGAGGGCGCGCTGCGGATGATCGTCACCCGGGGGCGTGACGGCGATCACGGATCAGGTAGCGAACGGTCAGCTAACCAGAGTGGAGTGCTGGCCGGAGCTGAACCCGCCACCACCGGTTACGTTTTGGTGGTTCCGGTGCAGGAACGCGTGGAAAAGGCTCGTACCGAAGGTGTTTCGGCGATCACGCTGTCGCGGGGCATCTCCATCGATCTGGCGCAGAACGCGCCGTGGCTGCTGCTGGGCGCGAAGACGCTGTCCTACGCGACCAATATGTCGGCGCTGCGTTTCGCCCAGCGCATGGGCGCCGACGACGTCATCTTCACCAGCACCGAGCATCGGGTGCTGGAAGGGCCACGCTCGACGGTCGTGGTGCAGCGGGACAACGAACTCATCACCCCGCCCGCGCGAAATGGCGTGCTGCCGGGCACGACTCAGCGTGCGCTGTACACGCAGGCGGAGAAGGCGGGCTGGGACTGCCGCTACGAGCCGCTGTTCGTCGCCGACCTGATCACCGCCGACGCGGTGTGGCTGCTGTCGTCGGTGACGCTGGCCGCGCGGGTCAATTCGCTCGACGGACTGCGCA
This sequence comes from Nocardia sp. NPDC004722, assembly GCF_053601505.1. NCBI lineage: Bacteria > Bacillati > Actinomycetota > Actinomycetes > Mycobacteriales > Nocardiaceae > Nocardia > Nocardia sp. NPDC004722. The sequence goes on along the minus strand of NZ_JBSGBY010000033.1, from coordinate 4,637 downwards.
TGTCCGCGCCGGAGAACGCGGGCGAGATCATCGAGATGGTGAATCGCGGTATCGCGCTGCCGGGGAGTCTCGCCGACTGGTGACACCGGCGTGTCCGTCACATTCCGGCAAATTTCTGGCACGCTGTGGCGAGGCATACGTTGATCTGAGCTGCCGCAGGCGTACTGTCTGTTACTACGTCATGTCGTAGACAGGCAGGGAGGTCGGATGAGCGTCGTAGATCTGGCGCGATGGCAGTTTGGAATCACCACCGTCTATCACTTCATCCTGGTGCCGCTCACCATCGGCCTCGCCCCGCTCGTCGCGGGCATGCAGACCGCCTGGGTGATCACCGGCAAGGAACAGTGGCTGCGGCTCACCAAGTTCTTCGGCAAACTGTTCCTGATCAACTTCGCCCTCGGCGTCGCCACCGGCATCGTGCAGGAATTCCAGTTCGGCATGGGCTGGAGCGAATACTCCCGCTTCGTCGGCGACGTGTTCGGCGCACCGCTGGCCATGGAGGCGCTGGTCGCCTTCTTCATGGAGTCGACGTTCCTGGGCCTGTGGATCTTCGGCTGGACCAAGCTGCCGCAGAAGGTGCACCTGGCCTGCATCTGGCTGGTCGCCATCGGCGTCAACGCGTCCGCGTACTTCATCATCGCGGCCAATTCGTTCATGCAGCATCCGGTCGGCGCGGAATACAACCCCGAGACCGGGCGCGCGGAACTGCACAGCATCTGGGCGGTGCTCAGCAACAACACCACCCTCGCCGCCTTCCCGCACGTGGTGGCCGGATCCTTCCTCACCGCAGGCACTTTCGTCGCCGGTATCGGCGGCTGGTGGATGGTGCGCAACGCCCGCAAGGCCAAGGCCGAGGGCAGCGAGACGCCGCTCGAGGACGCCCGCACCATGTGGCGGCCCGCCGCGCGGATGGGCCTGTACGTGGTGCTCATCGCCTCGGTCGCGATCATCTTCACCGGCGACATCCAGGGCAAGCTGATGTTCAAGCAGCAGCCCATGAAGATGGCGTCGGCGGAATCGTTGTGCCACACCGAGACCAACCCGGACTTCTCGGCGCTGACCATCGGCACGCACAACAACTGCGACAGCGTCACCCACGTCATCAAGGTGCCGTACGTGCTGCCTTACTTGGCTGAGGGCAAGTTCAGCGACGTCACGCTCAAGGGCGTCAAGGACCTCCAGGTCGAATACAACGAGAAGTACGGCATCGGCGACTACCGGCCCAACCTGTTCGTCACCTACTGGTCCTTCCGCGCCATGATCACCTGGATGGCCGGTTCGATCCTGTTGGCGCTGGCCGGATTCTGGGTCACCCGCCGCGGCCGGGTCCCGGACCAGACCTGGTTCTCGTGGCTGTCGCTGATCGCCATCGCGACCCCGTTCCTGGGCAATATCTCCGGCTGGATCTTCACCGAGATGGGGCGTCAGCCGTGGGTGGTGGCACCCAACCCGACCGGGGATCAGCACATTCGAATGACGGTGCAGCAGGGCGTCTCCGGCGTCTCGCCGGGCACCATCCTCACCTCGCTGATCGTGTTCACCGCGCTCTACGGGCTGCTGGCCATCGGCTGGTTCTACCTGATGCGCCGCTACGTGATCGCGGGACCGGAACAGCCGTCCACCGACGACACCCCGAAGATGACCGGGGAGCCCGTCGAGAAGCTTTCCTTCGCCTACTAGGAGCCGAGGATGAGTCTCCCTGAATTCTGGTTTCTCCTGATCGCGGTCCTGTTCACCGGCTACTTCGTGCTGGAGGGCTTCGACTTCGGCGTCGGCATGCTCATGCCCATCCTCGGGCGCGGCGACGAGACGAAGAAGCGCGTGGTGCTCAACACCATCGGGCCGGTGTGGGACGGCAACGAGGTGTGGCTGCTCACCGGCGGCGGCGCCATGTTCGCGGCCTTCCCGGAGTGGTACGCCAGCCTGTTCTCCGGGTTCTACCTGGCGCTGCTGCTCATCCTGGTCGGGCTGATCGCGCGGGCGTGCGCCATCGAATGGCGCGGCAAGATCAACGATCCGCGCTGGCGCACGTGGTGCGATATCGGCATCGGGCTCGGCTCCTGGATCCCGGCGTTGGCCTGGGGCCTCGCGTTCGCCAATATCGTGCGCGGCGTGAAGCTCAACGCGCACAAGCAGATCGAGGGCAATCTCTTCGACCTGCTCAACCCGTACGCGCTGCTGGGCGGGCTGACCACGCTGCTGCTGTTCATGCTGCACGGCGCGGTGTTCATCGCCCTCAAGACCGGCAACGAGGTGCGCGACGACGCCCAGCGGCTCATCCGGATGCTGTTCGTGCCCACCGCGGTCGTGGTGGCCGCGTTCGGGATCTGGACGCAGCTCGCCTACGGGCACGGCTGGACCTGGATTCCGTTGGCGCTGGCCGTGATCGGGCTGCTGATCGCGGGCTTCGCCGCCAGCCAGGGCCGCGACGGCTGGGCGTTCACCGGGACCGCGATCACCATCGCGGCGGCCACCGTGCTGTTGTTCGGTGCGCTGTTCCCGAATGTGTTGCCCTCCACCATCAGTGACGCGTACAGCCTCACCGTGGATGGGCGCAACGGCACCAAGTCGGCGTCGTCCACGCACTACACGCTGGTGGTGATGAGCTGGGTCGCGGTCGCCATGGTTCCGGTGGTGCTGGTGTACCAGACCTGGACGTACTGGGTGTTCCGTAAGCGGCTCACCATGGAGCAGATTCCCGCGCCGATCGGGCTGCCCATGGAATCCGCCAAGGGCTGACCCAGGTACGACCGAAACAGGCAGTGCTGAACGAGAACGGGCGTACCGGCGTGACACCCGGTACGCCCGTTCTTTCGCAGAGGAGATCGACCATGGCACGACCGGTGGACCCGCGACTGTGGCGGCACGCGCGCTCGGCACGCAGATATCTCGGGCTGAGTGTGGGACTGTCGCTGATCACCACCGGCGGCATCGTCGTGGCGGCGCTCGCGCTGGCCCGCGTGCTGGCCGGGGTCATCACGCAACCCGACCAACGCCGGATCGGTTCCTGGACGGGCGAATTGGTGATCTTCGCGGTCGCCGTGCTGTGCCGGGTCGCCGCCACCTGGTGGCAATCGCGCCTCGCCCACCGGGCGGGGGCGCAGGTGGTCGCCGAGCTGGAAACCGCGGCCCTGGATGCCGGAGCGCATCTCCCGCCGCGCGAATTGGAAAGTCGCCGCGGCGAACTCGCGGTGGTGGTCGGCTCCGGGCTGAGCGGGCTGCGCGCCTACCTCGCGGGCTACCTGCCCGCCCTCATCCTCACCATGCTGGTGCCGCCGATCGTGCTGGCCGTCATCGCCGTCCACGACTGGGTCTCCGGCCTGATCATCCTCATCACCCTGCCCCTGATCCCGATCTTCATGATCCTCATCGGGCTGCTCACCCAGGGCAAGTCAGCCGACACGCTGGCCGCCACCACACGGCTGTCGGACCAGTTGCTGGATCTCTTCGCGGGCATGCCGACCCTGCGCGCCCTCGGCCGCGAGATCGGCCGCACCGGCGAGGCGGCGGCCGCCTCGGCAGGCGCGGGTAGCACGGCGGCAGTGGGGGATTCGCCGCACAGCATGGCGGGCCGGGTGCGTGAACTCGGCGACGCGCTGCACAAACGCACCATGTCGGCCCTGCGCCTGGCCTTCCTGTCCTCCATGGTGCTGGAACTGCTCGCCACCCTGTGCGTGGCCCTGGTCGCCGTCTCGATCGGCATGCGCCTGGTCTTCGGCCACATGGGCCTGCACGCCGGACTGCTCGCGCTGATCCTCGCCCCGGAGGTCTACCTTCCACTGCGCGCCGTCGGCGAACGCTTCCACGCCGCCCAGGACGGAATGGTCGCCGCCGACAAGGCTTTCGCGATCATCGACGAGCCGGATGCCGAGACCGGCCCCGCGCGACCCGCTGGCGCTCCGATGCCGAACCTGCACGGGCACATCGACATCCACGACCTGACCGTCGCCGCCCGCGACGGCTTCGCCCCCGACGCCCTCTCCGCCTCGATCCGCCCCGGTGCGGTCACGGTGCTGACCGGCCCCAACGGCTGCGGCAAATCGACCGCCCTGCAAGCGATCCTGGGCCTCATCACCCCGACCGCCGGCGAGGTCCTGATCGACGGCACCCCGGTACCCGACCTCGACCCCGACGACTGGTGGTCCCACGTCGCTTGGCTACCCCAACGCCCGGTCCTGCTCCCCGGCACCCTCCGCGACAACCTCGAACTCCTCGGCCCACCCGCCGGACCCGACCACCTCGAATCCGCCTGCACCGCAACCGGCTTCGACACCGTCCTCGCCGACCTCCCAGACGGCTGGTCCACCCTCGTAGGCACCGGCGGCACCGGCCTCTCCCTCGGCCAACGCCAACGCCTGGCCCTGACTCGCACATTGGCCGCCCCACGCTCGATCCTGCTCCTCGACGAACCCACCGCCCATCTCGACGACGCCAGCGAGGCAACGGTTCTCGCCGCCCTCGTCGATCGCGCCCGCGCGGGAGCCACGGTCGTGGTGGTGGCCCATCGGCCCTCTGTACTGGCGATCGCCGACCACATCGTCGAGGTCCATGCCACGCCCAACCCGGACGACCCACGGTAGCGGCGGATGGGCAGGGTGTTGAAGAACGGGCTCAGCACCACGTCCACGTCCAGCGCA
>NZ_JBSGBY010000032.1:0-26258 GCF_053601505.1 Nocardia sp. NPDC004722 | reverse complement strand
GGCGGGGCCGGTTGGGTTCTTGGAGTCGCGGATACCCACGCCGCCGTCGGCCAGCCAGGCGACCTCGACACATTCAGAGTTTCCTGCGCTTCGGGCGCGCTCATGCGGGTGTGCACCAGCGGCATGTACACCGACGTGGTGGTGACACCGTCCGCGGCGATCTCGGTGGCGACCGTGCGCAACCAGATGTCGAAGGCCCCCTTGGACGCACCGTAGGCCGACCAGCGTGGGGCGGGCGGCATGCGCAGGCCCCAGGTGGAGATGTTGACGATGTGCCCGCGGCCGCGTTCGCGCATGCTCGGCAGCAGGGTCAGCAGCAGCCGGACCGGACCGAGGTAGTTGACGTCGATGGTGCGGGTGAAATCGTGGAAGCGATCATAGGATTCGTCGAGCGGCCTTCGAATCGAGCGGCCCGCGTTGTTGATCACCACATCCACCCGGCCGTGCTCGGCCAGCAGGGCCTGACCGAGTTCGGCGACGGCCTCGAATTCGGTGATGTCGGAGACATACACGTGCGCGGCGCCGCCCGCCGCGCGAATATCCGCGGCCACCGCCTCCAGGTCCGCGGCGGAGCGCGCGACCAGCAGCATGGTCGCACCCGCCGCGCCCAGCTTCTTGGCCGCCGCCTTGCCGATGCCGTGGGACGCGCCGGTCACCAGGACGACGGTGTCGGAGACGGCCTCGCGCAAGGCTTTCTCGCGTGGTCGTGAGGTCGGATAGAAAATGCGGGTCGCCACGCGCTCGGCGAGCGGGCGGCCGTTGGACCCGGACTCGTTCGTTTCGTCTTCATCGGGACTGTTCGGAGCATCGTGCTCAGCCACGCCTCCGAGCGTAACCGGCGGCGCGGTACGCGAACGGGAACTGAGTGGAAATACCCTGGCCGCGAACCGCATTCCCGGGCAAGGATGGGAGCCGGTATTTCGGGGGAAGGACAGCATGACCACACAAGCGCCGGAACAGGCGACACCGCAACACGTCTCGATCGGGGGGTGGATCGCCCGGGGATTGGTCCTGGTGGTCTTCGTGCCACCGCGCCTGCTCTGGGAGGCGATCAAGGCGATACCGCGCCTGCTCGCCGCGGCCTTCCGGCTGTTCGACGAGCATCTGGCGAAGCCGCTGGCGATCTTGTTCCGGGACTGGATCTTCCGCCCGCTGCGCAACTTCGTGCGCAACTACCTGTGGCATCTGCTCATCCAGCAACTGCTCTTCGGCGTGATCCTCACCCCGCTGGGCGCGTTCCTGCTGGCATATCTGCTGCGCCCGATCCAGCACGCCATCGAGGACTGGCTGTGGCGACGCGTGCTGAAACCGGGCATTCGCTGGGTGTTCGAGCATCTGGTGGAACCCGTGGGCGAGGCGATCCGGTGGCTCGTCACCGCGGCCGTGAAATGGCTCGTCGTCATGCCCGTGCGATGGCTGATCGTCATCCCGGCCTCGGAACTCTGGCGTCGCGTCCTCCGCCCCGGCGGCCGCTGGTTCCTGCATGCGGTGCTGGAACCGCTCCTCTACGGGTTGATCGTCTGGCCGTCGCACCAACTGTGGCGATGGATCCTGCGCCCGCTACTGCTCGCGCTCGCCGCGGTGGTGGTGTTCGGCTGGAAGCTGGCCACCACCGTCGTCGACGTGACGGTGGTGGCGCCCTGCCGCTGGCTGAATCGGGCTGTCCTGCAACCGTTGTTCGTGGCGATCGCCCGGGCTTGGCGGGCGATGGCCGCGCCGGTGGCCCGGGCCTATCGGACGGTGATCATGCCGTGGCGGACTCGGATCGCCGAGGTGTGGACGCTGATTTTCGGCCGCTGAAGTAGGCGATCACCGCCATGCCCGCGAGCAGCACCGCGCCCGCGGTGGTGGCGACATGCATGCCGGTGACGAAGGAGGCACGCGCCGCGTCGATCTGGGCAGTATCGCCCCCGGCCTCGGCGATGGTCTCGCCCAGGGTCGGGCCGAAGTCGCCGCCGGAGCGGAACACCAGCGCCGCCAGCGATCCCAGCAGCGCCAGGCCCAGTCCGTTGCCCAGTTCGAAGCTGGTCTCGGAGATGCCGACCGCCGAGCCGGCCCGCTCGGGCGGGACCGAGGACACCGCCACCTCCGACACCAGCGTGAACGCGATGCCGAAGCCCGCGCCCGCCACCACGGATCCCGCGATGTACCAGCCGATTCCACCGTCCACGCCGACCCCGAGCAGCATCAGGTTGCCCACCGCGGCCATGCCGAGCGCGAGCACGAAGGTGGTCTTGGTGCCCAGTGCCCGACCGATCCGCGCGCCGCTCATGGAGAACACGAACACCACCACGGCCCCGGGAATCCCGAGCAGCGCCGATTGCAGGGCGTCACGACCGGTGACGGTTTGCAGATACATGCTGGTCAGGTAGCTCATCCCGGCCAGGGCCAGCATGCCCACCGTGCTCGAGCCGATGGCCACCGAGAACAGTCCGCGCCGGAACAGGCTCAGGTCCAGCAGCGGTTCGGCCAGATGCCGCTGCCGCCGGATGAAGGCGGTCAGCAGCAGCACGCCGAGGATCCCGATGCCGACCGAGGGCAGGTCGAATCCTTCGGCCGCGCAATGCTTGATGGCGTAGACGATCGGCAGGATGCCGCCGATGGACAGCAGCACGCTGGCCCAATCGAGGGGTCCGCGCCCGGCCGCGCGATGCTCCGGCAGCAGCAGCGGCCCGAAGACCAGCAGCACCAGCAGCACCGGCGTATTGATCAGGAACACCGAACCCCACCAGAAGTGGTGCAGCAGCACGCCGCCGATGATCGGCCCGACCGCCGAGCCGCCCGCGAAGAACGCCGTCCACACGCCGATGGCGGTGGCCCGGGCCCGGTCGTTCGGGAAGAGGGTGGAGATCAGGGCCAGGCTCGAGGGCAGCAGCGTCGCGCCGCCCATACCCATGAGCGCGCGGGCCGCGATGAGCACGCCGGCGCTGGGCGCGAAGGCCGCCAGCACCGAGGCGATCCCGAACACGGTGGCCCCGGCCAGCAGGATATTGCGACGCCCGATCCGGTCGCCCACATTGCCCATGGTGATGAGCAGACCCGCGATCATGAAGCCGTAGATGTCGAGAATCCAGAGCTGTTGCGTGGCCGAGGGATCCAGGCTCTGGGTCAAGGTCGGCATGGCCAGGTAGAGCACCGACATGTCCATCGATACCAGCAGGACCGGCAGCAGCAGCACGGCCAGTCCGGCCCAGGCGCGGCGCGGCGTCTTCGCGTCGGGGCGCGCGAGGGTACTCGTCATGACCTATCCTTCGGCTGGTTTGGTGCGGACAATGCTTGCTTTGGTACGGACATTGCTTCGTTCGACTCACGAGCCGCGCGTACGGCGTACGCGCGACAACGGGTACAGTGTACGCATACCGGTGCGGGAAGGAAACAATTCGTCCGATGACCGAGGCCAAGCTCACCCGGGCCGCCATTGTCGACACCGCCATCACCCTGGCCGACGAGTCCGGGCTCGACGCCCTGTCCATGCGGCGCATCGCCGAACGCATGAACGCGGGGGCCATGTCGCTCTACCGGCACATCCCCAACAAGGACACCCTGCTCGCCGCAATGACCGATGAGGTCTCGCGCCGCAACCCTTATCCGGACGCCACCGGTCAGCAGTGGACCTGGCGCGACCGGGTGCGCATCGCCGCCGAGGTGGATTGGCGGCTCTACCAGGAACATCCGTGGGTGCTGTTCACCTTCGCAGTGCCGCGCTACAACTTCGGCGAGCACAGCCTGATCGTGCTGAGCTGGCTGGTCGAGGGCTTCCTGGAGCTGAATGTCGACACCCGCGAGGCCACCCGCATGTCGCTGTCGGTGTGGAGTTACATCGCCGGGGTCGCCCTACAGCAGGTGAGCGTGCGATTGCTCCAGGGCCGTGACAGTAACACCGACGAGCGTTCCGGCCTGACCGCTCTGCTCGACGGCGACCCGCACTGGCCGACGCCGCCCGCGCTGGCCGCGCTCGAAGGTTCCGGTGATGCCTCGCTGCTGCATCCGGAGCACCTGCTCGAATCCGGGCTCGACGCGCTCTGCGCGGGCTTCGAGGCGCGCACCGCCCGCTGATCGGCTCGAATCGGCCCGGCGGGCACCGATGAATCCACCGGAACGGCATCGTCTGCATGTTTGCGGGCGTTGCGTCACCGCAGCGTCTGCGCATGCGCATCGACCGATCCGAACGAGGAGACGATATGCCCGCCGACCCCATCCCCGGCACCCCCCGCTGGTTCGACGTCACCGCCCCCGACATTCCGGCCACCGCCGATTTCTACACCGCGCTGTTCGGCTGGACGGCCACCGATCTCGGCCCCGAGGCGGGCCACTACACGCTGCTGTCACAGGATGATGCCCAGGTGGCGGGCATCGTCTCCGCCGAAAACCCCGACGGCACGGTCAAACCCGCGGTCTGGCTGCCGTATTTCACGGTCACCGACACCAAGTCGACGGTGACCGCCGCGGTCGAGGCAGGGGCGCGGGTCTTCGTGCCGCCGACGGATGTGTTCGGGCGCTTGGAGTTCGCCATCCTCACCGACCCGGACGGCGCGCCCTACGGCGTCTCGCGTCCGTTCACCGATCCGGGCACCGAGCGGTGGGCGCAGGTGAACAACCCGATGTGGGTCCAGTACGCGGCGGTCCGCACTCCCGCCGACGCCATGGCCCATTACGCAGAGGTGCTGGGCCTGACCTATCGCAATGCCGCGTGGGAGACCGCGACCGAGAACGCCTATCAGGCGCTGTCCGCGCCCGGCACCGGCGAATTCGGCGGCGCGCTGCGCGCCGGGCCCGGCGAACCGGCCCCGTTCTGGTCGATGGTCATCCGGGTGGCCGACGCGGATGCCGTCGCCGAGCGCGCGGTCACGCTGGGCGGCAAGGTCGTGCAGGAACCGCACGACAATCCCGGACCGTCGCGGCTGGCGGTACTCGCGGATCCGGCGGGCGCGGTCTTCGCGATCATGGCCGTCGGCTGATCAGTTCCGCGCTTCAGTTCTCGATGTCCGCTTCAGTCCTCGATGTCCGCTTCAGTTCTCGATGTCACCGTCGAGGTAGACCCACGCGCCCTGGTCGCGGCGGAATCGGCTGCGCTCGTGCAGTTCTCCCGCCGCGCCCCCGGCGCGGTAGTGGGCCCGGAATTCCACCGTGCCCGCGGTGTGGAAGGGCCCGCCGCCGCTGGTGTCGAGGATCTCGAGCCGCTCCCAGCGCAGGGCCGGGTCGAAATCCACGTCGGCGGGCCGGGTTTCGGGGTCCCAGCTGCGCAGCAGATACGCCTCGTCGCCGACGGCGAAGGCGCTGAAGCGGGAGCGCATGAGCTGTTCGGCCGTGCTCGCCGCCGCCTCGCCGCGATGCAGCCGACCGCAGCATTCCGCGTAGGTCGCGGGCAGACCGCACGGGCAGCGCTCGGGGAGCGGCGGCGAGACGGTGCGGCGGGCGTTGGTGCGGCGCTTGGACATGGCCTAGAGCCTAGAAGCCGCGCCCGGCCTCACGCGTAGAAGCTGCGCCCGACGAGTCCGCCGGACACCGACCACACCTCGATGATCCGCCCGTCGGCGAACTTCAGGATGTCGGTGCCGCTGAGGTCGCGCAGCACCGCGCCGTCCGGGCCGACGACCCGCGCGCCGTAGGGCCGGGCGATGAATCCGGTTCGGGCGTCGGTCATCTCGACGACCGGCTCGCCCTGGGAGCGGAATTCCAGGCCGGGCCGTTCGCCCCGGAACTTGTCGATGGCGGCCGCGAAGGCGGCCGGGGTGTGGATGTCGTCGTAGCTCTCCGCGCCGGGCTGGGCGTAGCGGAGGGTGAATTCCGCGGCCATAATCTCGTCGGTCAGGGCGAGGTCGCCGTTCCACATGGCCGTCCAGCGCTCGAACAGGTCGATGGCGTAGTCGCGCATCTCAACTCCAATAGTCTCATTGATACCGTATGACGGAGACCAATGTATAGTCTCAGCGATATGGTGTCAACCGCAGGCAGCGCTGCGCCGATCGAAAGGGGTTGCCGGATGGCCGAACTCGGCCCGCAGGACCACATCGTGCTGGGCCTCATCGCCAGGCACGGTCCGCTGACCCCCTACGACCTCAAGGTTCGCCTCGAGGAGAGCGTCGACATGTTCTGGCCGATCCCGCACGCCCAGCTCTACCGGGTGCCGCCACGACTGGCCGAACAGGGCCTGTTGCGCGAGGAGGCCGAGGAGGGCGGCCGCCGGCGCCGCGTCTTCCATCTCACCGACGCCGGTCGCGCCGAACTCGCGCGCTGGCTCGGCGATCCGGCCGCGGCGCAGCCGGAGACCCGCGATCCGGCGCAGTTGAAACTGTTCTTCGCCGATCTGGGCGCGCCCGGGGATGTGGCGGCGCTGGCCCGCAATCAGGCCGCCGAGCACCGGCATTGGCTGGAGAAGTATCGCGAGCTGTACGAGGGGATCGATCCCGAGGATCGGGTGCGCGCGGTCTCGCGGGCGCGGCTGCTGCGCCTGGGCATCATGCACGAGCAGGCGTATGTGGACTACTGGGAGGAGCTGGCCGCCGATCCCGGGCGCGGTCCCGGTGCGTGAGAGTGATTGCCCAGCAGTCGGTTACGAGGCGCGCCCGGCAGGGGCGACCGTCACCGAGGCGGAGACGTTGGCCCGCTGATCCGGGTCGGTATCGGCGGATCCCGGGTGCTCGCCGCGATAGAGAACGACCGCCAGCACCCCCACCATGGCGACCAGCGCGGCGACCGGGGCGATCACGAAGGCACCGTGGCGCAGTCGCGCGAGCGTCCCGGGAGCCGGGGCAGCTTCCTGCGGGGCCATGAAAGCGGGCGGCGGGAAGGTCGGGCCGTACGGATCGTTCATCTGTACGACCGTATTGTTCGACCCCACCCAATGCCAAGCAAACTTTTGGCAACCATGCCGAATTAGGATGAGCTGAGTAGTGTTTACCCAGCTCATACCCGGTAAGTGACCTCCGACTCAGTCGTCGTCGCCCAGCACGACCGCGTAAGCGAGCCCGTCCCAACCCTTTCCGCCAACCGTCTGCAACACCGTGCCCTCCAGGCGCGGCTCGGCCCCGATCAATTCGATGACCTCGCGGCTGGCGCGCACCGCGGCGTCCGCCGAATCGGCGTCCGCGATGCCGCCGTTGCGCACCACGTTGTCGACGATGATGACCGAGCCCGGCCGGGTCAGCCGCAGCGCCCACCGCACGTAGTTCGAGTTGTTGACCTTGTCGGCGTCGATGAACACCAGGTCGAAGGGTTCGGGCTGTTCATCGGCCAGCACCGGCAGGGTGTCCAGCGCCGCGCCGACCCGGATCTCCACCCGCTCCCCCACGCCCGCGCGGTCCAGATTCGCCCGCGCCACCTCGGCGTGCTTGGGCTCGAATTCGAGGGTCACCACCTGCCCGGACTTGCCGACGGCCCGCGCCAGCCAGGTGGTGCTGTACCCGCCGAGCGTGCCGATCTCGAGCACGCGGCGCGCCCGTACGGATTTCGCGATCAGGTACAGGAACTTGCCCTGCGGCGGGGAGACGTCGATGGCGGGCAGCCCCGCCGCGGCGTTCGCCGCGAAGGTCTCCGAATCCCCGTCTCCCACCAGGGTTTCGACAAGATAGCGGTCAACTTCGGCCCACTCGGAACTCGTCATGACCCCACTCTGCCACCGTCTGCGGCACACTCCCAGCGTTGTACTCGAGCCGAGAGATTTCGCACTCAGCCGTCGACCGCGTCGGCCAGGCGGGGCAGTTGCCGCAGCGGATTGTGGTGTTCGATCTCCATGCGCTGCTCGGCGTCGAAGAGGTCGCTGAGTCCGGGGGCCGGATCGTGGGAACCGCTCTGTGGCAGGGTGAGCGCGCTGAAGGGCCAGTCGGAGCCGAACACGATGTGGTCGCGCGAGGTCACCTGCAGCACGCTCGCCATGGCGGCGGCCGAACCGCTGAGCGCGGTGTCGTAGTAGAAGCGCGAGATCTGTTCGCGGGTGTCCAGGATCGACGGTTTCGGCAGGTCGGCGGGCCAGAGCTGACCGAGCACCGATTGCGAGGCGACGGAGATCCGGTGCGAGAGGAACGGCACGGTGCCGCCCGCGTGGGCGAGCTGGAAGCGAATGTCCGGATAGCGCTGGGTCATTCCGGTGACCATCATCATGGTGGCCGCCCGGGTGGTGTCGAAGGTGAACTCCTCGAGGAAGTCCGGCAGCGGCAATCCGGGTTTGGCGTTGCCGGGGATGGCGGCCGGATGCACGAAAACGTAGGCGCGACGCTGGTTGAGGGCGATCATGAGCGGTTCGAAGCGCGGGTCGCCGAGATAGACGCCGTCGTAGGCGGACAGCAGGATGATCCCGTCGAGGTGCAGTTCGTCGAGGGCGTAGAGGGCTTCGGCGATCGAGGCCGCGATATCGGGCATGGGCAGGACCGCGAACGCGCCGAAGCGCTTCGGGTTCGAGGCGAACAGTCCTGCGGCATAGGTGTTGCAGTAGCGGGCCATATCGGCCGCTTCCTTGCCGCCGAGGAACGACACACCCGGATCCGACACCGAAAGCGCCTGTGCCTGAATGCCGTAATAGTCCATGAACGCCAGTGCCTGCTCGGGCGACCAGTCCGGCGTCGGATAGCCGCCGATGGTGAGGTGGCCGTGTTCGAGCAGCGCGGCGCGGTAGTCCGGCGGCAGGAAGTGGGCGTGCAGGTCGATGCGGTAGGTGCCGGTCGGCGCGGGCTGCTGGGCGCGGGCGGTGGGTCCGCCGGGCATCGCGGCCGCGGCGAGGCCGAACGCACCGGCCAGACCGCCGCCCAGGGCGCTGCGGCGGGTGAGGACGGTTCGGGAATCCGGACGGAAGTGGGTCACGGCGTTCGCCTTTCGATCATGATCGAAATCGCTTCTGATATTTTCATCAGAGACGATTCAAGTGACGGTTTCGAGGGAGTGAGGAGCCGATGACGGCAGAGACGCAGGGGACGGGCACCCGGACCGACCGCAGGCGCGAACGCACCCGCAACGCGCTGCTCGGCGCGGCCCGGAAGTTCCTGTCGGAGGGGCGTTCCGCGGTCAGCATCCAGGAGATCACCGACGCCGCGGATATCGGATTCGGGTCGTTCTACAACCACTTCAAGTCCAAGGACGAGCTTTTCGACGAGGTGGTGCGTTCGACACTGGGCATCTACAGCGAACTGCGCGACTCGATCGTGGCCCGCTACAGCGACCCGGCCGAGGTCTTCGCGGTCAGCTTCCGCATGACCGGACGGCTGCAACGCCAACTGCCCGAAGCGGTCCGGGTGATCCTGAACTCGGGCACCTCGATCCTGTTGCGGGACGAGGGCCTGGCCCCGCGCGCCCGCCACGACATCCTGGCCGCGCAGCAGGCAGGCCGCTTCGAGCCGATGGACGCGGATATGGCGGTGATGGCGGCGGGCGGTGCGCTGCTGGGGTTGCTGCAACTGCTCGACGCGCGCCCGGACGCGGACGCGGGCGCGCTCACCGATGAGATGACCTTCCACGTGCTGCGCATGTTCGGGATGACCAAGCGCGCGGCCGAGCAGCTCACCACCGCGGAGTTGCCGCCGCAGCCGCAGCTCTGAGCCCGTCATCGCCGGTCGGCCACCAGGTCGAGGGCGATATCGGTGAGCAGGTCCTCCTGGCCGCCGACCAGGCGGCGGCGTCCCGCCTCCACCAGCAGCGCGCGGACGTCGATTCCGTAGGTCGCGGAGGCCCTTTCGGCATGCCGCAGGAAGCTCGAGTAGACGCCCGCGTAGCCGAGGGTGAGGGTTTCGCGGTCCACCTGGACCGGGCGGTCGAGCAGCGGCCGGATCAGGTCGTCGGCCGCGTCGGTGAGCGCGTCGAGGTCGGCGGCGTGCTGCCAGCCCGTCAGGTCGGCGACCGCCACGAACGCCTCGAGGGGCGTATTGCCTGCTCCCGCACCGAGACCCGCCAGCGACGCGTCCACCCGGGTCACGCCTTCCTCCACCGCCACCACACTGTTGGCGACCGCGAGGGACAGATTCTGGTGGGCGTGGATGCCGATCTCGGTGTCGTCGCCGAGCACCCGGCGGTAGGCGCGGACCCGGTCACGGACATCCGCCATGGTGAGTCGCCCGCCCGAGTCGGTCACGTAGACACAGTGCGCGCCATAGGATTCCATCATTCGCGCCTGCTCGGCGAGCCCGTCGGGGTCGTTGAGGTGGCTCATCATGAGGAAGCCGGAGACGTCCATCCCGAGTTCGCGGGCGCACGTGATGTGCTGGGCGGCGATGTCGGCCTCGGTGCAGTGGGTGGCGATCCGCACCGAGCGCACGCCGAGGTCGTGGGCGCGGCGCAGATCGGCGATCGTGCCGATGCCGGGCAGCAGCAGCGTGGTCAGCCGGGCCTGGGTGAGCACGCCCGCGGCGGCCTCGAGCCATTCCCAATCCGTGTGACTGCCAGGGCCGTAGGTGAGGCTGCCACCGTGCAGGCCGTCACCGTGGGCGACCTCGATGGCGTCCACCCCGGCCGCGTCCAGGGCCGCCGCGACGGTGGCGACCGTGGCGGGGGTGAGGCGGTGCCGCAGTGCGTGCATGCCGTCGCGCAGGGTCACGTCCTGCAGGAATACGCGGGTCATCGGACCGGCTCCGGGGTCGGCGCGGCCGGATTCGCGGCCGCGGCAAGGCATTCGGCCACCCGCAGTGCGGCCGAGGTCATGATGTCGAGGTTTCCGGCGTAGGCGGGAAGGTAGTGGGCCGCGCCCTCCACCTCGAGGAACACCGACACCTGATGGGTGACCGGTGCCGCCCCGGTGAGGGTGCGCAGGGCCGCGTCCGGGGCCAGTGGGGTGATCTGCACGTCCTGTTTGAGCCGATAGCCGGGCACGTAGGCGGCCACGTCGGCGACTATGGCCGCGATCGATTCCCGCACGGCCGCTTCGTGTTCGGAGTCCGGGTCGTGGATCAGCGTCAGCACGGTGTCGCGCATGACCAGCGGCGGTTCGGCCGGATTGAGCACGATGATCGCCCGCCCGCGGGCCGCACCGCCCACGACTTCGAGGGCGCGCGCGGTGGTTTCGGTGAACTCGTCGATATTCGCGCGGGTGCCGGGTCCGGCGGATTTCGACGCGATCGAGGCCACGATCTCGGCATAGGGCACCGCGGTGACCCGGGAGATCGCGGCCACGATCGGAACCGTCGCCTGCCCGCCGCAGGTGACCATGTTGATGTCGGCGGCCTCGAGGTGCACGGCCAGATTCACCGCCGGGACCACGAACGGGCCGATCGCGGCCGGGGTAAGGTCGATGAGCCGCTTGCCGTAGGGCGCGAGCGCGACCGAATTGGCCTGGTGCGCACTGGCTGACGTGGCATCGAAGACGAGGTCGATCTCCTCGAACCCCGGCATGGCGATCAATCCCGCCACCCCGTCGGCGGTGGTCGGCACTCCCAGCCGCGCCGCCCGCGCCAGCCCGTCCGACGCCGGATCGATGCCCACCATGGCGGCCATCTCCAGCGTCTCCGACAACCGCAGCACCTTGATCATCAGATCGGTGCCGATATTGCCCGACCCGATCACCGCGACCTTGGTTCGGCTCATCGCTCCTCCAGAATGAAATCGACGGCACCGAGCAGTCCGGTGCTACTGAACAATTCGGACCGCACCCGGTCACCGGGGTGCAGCGGGACCATCGGCCCGAGCGCCCCGGACAGCACGATCTCCCCCGCCCGCAGCGGATCCCCCAGGTCGCGGGCGGTGCGCGCCAGCCAGGCCAGCGCTTCGAGCGGATCACCGAGACAGTCGGAACCCGTTCCGGTGGATACGATCTCGCCGTTCACGGTCATCTCCATCGCGATCTCGCGCGGCTCGAACTCGCCGAGCGGCAACCGCTCGGCACCCAGCGCGAACCATCCGCTGGACGCGTTGTCGGCGACGGTGTCGGCAAAGCTGATGTCCCAGTCCGCGATCCGGCTGTCCACGATCTCCAGCGCGGGTACGGCGTAGTCCACGGCCGCCCGCACCGTCACCGCGTCGACGCGGTCCGCCGCGAGATCCGCGCCGAGCACGAAGGCCAGCTCCGCCTCGATCCTGGGTTGCAGCAACCGAGGCCGGTCCCCCACCGGGGTTCGACCGGCATCCATATCGCCGAAGAGCACCCCGAAGTCCGGCTGCCCCACCCCGAGCTGCCGCTGCACGGCAACCGAGGTGAGCCCGATCTTGCGCCCCACCACCTGCGCCCCGGCCAGCAATCGATCACGAACGCCATGGCGCTGCACCGCGTACGCCATACCGATGTCATCCGCACCGATAAGCCCCCGCACCGGCTCTCCCGGTTGACCGGAGGCCGCCGCCCGGGTCAGCCGCGCCGCCGCCTCCCGCACCCGCGGACCATCGATCAAGTCCGAACTCATCGCGCCTCCTCTACATCGCTGTTCCTGTCCATCGCGCCGTGGGCAGGGCTACCGCTGTCCAGCGACCGAAACCCGCCCGCCTGCACCGGATCCTGGCCGGCGGCGCGCCGGGATGAAGCGGCGAGCGGCTCCGCGGCGGAGGAGGACGACTGTGTGCCGTCGCCGCCGGCCAAGTCGGGCTGCGATCGCCGCCCCGTCGGTCCGTGTAGCCGGGTGCGGAGCTCAGCGACGAGGGCGGCGGCGTGTTCCGGCTTGCCGCTGCCGAATACGAACCGGTCGGGCCGCAGCAGGGTCAAGTCACCCTCCCGCACACCACCTTTGGCAAGCCACGTGGTCAGCGCGCCCGTGTGGTCCTCGATGTCGATGTGGTCGTCGTCGCGCACGTCCGCCGTGCGACACCGCGGCCGCCCGCCCAACGGAAAGACCGTGACGAATCGGATGTTCAAGGCGCGCAGGGTTGTCAATTCCTCGGCGGACAGTCCGGCCCGCGGGTCGACGGTGTGGCCGAGTAGCGCGAAGTTCAGGCCGAGCGCTTCATCCAGGCGGATGATACGGCCGTCGTGGGTGCGGACTTCTGGTTGGGGCGCGAGCGTCCCCTCGATGCCGCGCCATCCGCGTCGCGGCAGGCCCACGTAGGCGCCGCGCCGGAAGCGCGGGGGCGGTTTCATTTTCGCGGCGCGGATCCAGCCGCCCAGGCCGGGGACGCGCACGGCCGCCGCGAGGCTCAGGTCGCGGGCGGCGGCCAGGATCGGGTTGCCGAGGGAGACCAGGTGTTTGTTGAACACCGACAGGTCGATCATGGCCTTGGCGTGGGGACGGCGTTCGGCTTCGTAGCTGTCCAGGATGCGTGGGTCGGCACCGTGTCTGAGGATGGCGGCCAGTTTCCAGGAGAGGTTGTCGGCGTCGCGGACGCCGGAATTCATGCCCTGGCCGATGAATTGGGGTGTCATGTGGGCGGCGTCGCCCGCGAGCAGCACCCGGCCGTCGCGCCAGCGGTCGGCGATCACGGCATTGAAGGTGTAGACGAGTCTGCGCAGCACCTCGACCTGGTCCGGATCGACGAAGCGGGCGATGTGGCGGCGGACGGTGTCCGGGTCCTCCATCTCGGCCTTGGTCTGGGTGTCGGTCAGCATGAATTCGAAGCGGTGGTGCCCGCCGGGTTGGGGGCAGGACACGATGGGCAGGCCGGGGTCGCAGACGAAGTCGAAGTAGGGCAGGTGCCGGAAGGCGTCGACGCCGTCGCGGCTCTTCAGGTCGACCACCAGCCAGCGTTCGGGAAAGCTGGTGCCGCTCATGCCGATCCCGAGTTTCGTGCGGACCACGCTGCGGCCGCCGTCGCAGCCGACGAGGAATCCGGCCCGCACGCGTTCGACGGTCGCGGGATCGGTCTGCGGTGCGCCGCTGCCGTATCCGGTGCCGGCGCACGCCGCGTGTTCGACGGTCACGCCGTCCGCGTCCTGGCTGAAGTCCAGGACTTCGCGCCCGCGTCGCACCGTGACGTGTGGATACCGGTCGAGCGCCCGCTCGAGCCCGGTCTCCAAGTAGGGCTGATACAGGAAGTTCACGATCGGCCAGCCGAGCGGCCGTGCCGTGCTGTGGAACTGCACGAGCACCCGCCCGTCGCCGCGCACCCACTGCACGGTGGAGTCGACGTTCATCTCAGCCGCCAGTTCGTCGGCGACTCCGGCGGTTTGGAAGATCCGCATCCCCTCGTCGTCGGTGTAGACGGCGCGGGCCATGCCGTAGAACTCCGGTTCGCGTTCGAGCACGAGCACCCGCACGCCGCGTCGTCCGAGCAGATTGGCCAGGGTCAGGCCGGTGGGTCCGAGGCCGACGATCACGACCTCGTAGTCGGTGGTCACGAGCGTCCTCCGGTGAGTTGTGGGACGGTGATCTCGGGTGTGGCGGCGCTGCGCAGAGCTTGACGGAACTGCCCGAACTTGGTCAGCACGGTCTCCCCGACCGCGCTGTGCCCCCACACGCTGATGCCGCGATACGTCGATGGCTCCCAGGTCGATTCGAGTTCGGGCCCGATCACCACGGGGTTCCAGCCGACCTCGAGTTCGAATCCGGACGGGGTGACGCAGTAGAACGACAGTTCCCGATCATTGGTGTGCTGCCCGACCGACCACTGCATGCGGAAGCCCTGCGCGGTCACGCGCTCGAACGCCGCGAGCATGTCGTCGAGGGTCGCGGACTGGATGTTGATGTGCTGCACCCGGGTGCGCAGGGGATCGATCCGGAGTCCGCGGATATTGGCGATGGCGATCGAGTGATGCCGCTCGTTGACCCGCAGGAACCGGATCTTCATCCGCAACCCGGAGATGTTCTCGTCGATGTAGTCGGTGAGCCGGGAGTCGAAGACGGTTCGGTAGTAGTCGCGCATAGCCTCCGGTGCGCGCGACACGATGGCCACGTGCCCCAGCCCGGCCTCGCCGGTCACCCAACCGCTGCTGAGCATGCGCAGCGGCCGCGCGGTGGTGACGGGCCGGGTGAAGATCTCCTGCGCAATGCCTTTCGGCCCGGCGAACCGCCACAAGCGTTC
Source organism: Nocardia sp. NPDC004722 (assembly GCF_053601505.1). Taxonomy (NCBI): domain Bacteria; kingdom Bacillati; phylum Actinomycetota; class Actinomycetes; order Mycobacteriales; family Nocardiaceae; genus Nocardia; species Nocardia sp. NPDC004722. Next base: position 11,399 of record NZ_JBSGBY010000032.1, on the reverse strand, counting down.
GACGCCGCGCACCGCCGCGTCCTCGACGCTGCCCTCGGCGACGGGCACCCCGCGCCCGGTCAGCCGGGCCAGGATGCGATCGAACGTCTCGTGGTCGTCGACCTGCCAGCCCAGCGCGGTGACGTCCTCGGCGGGACCGCGCTGGATCAGGAATCGGCAGCTGTGCTCATCGAGCCGGAAACGCAGTGCGCCGCCGTCGACCTCGTCGACGTGCAGGCCGATGGCGTCCGCGCCGAAACGCCGCCATTCCGCACGCCGATTCGACTGCACCACCACATATCCCAGGTGGACCGCGCCGAAAACCGACCCGGTGCTCAGCAACTCGCTCACGGCTCAGCCCTCGAGAAACGCGACGGCGAGAGTGTTGAACAGCTCCGCGCGCTCCCACTGCACCCAGTGCCCGGTCTTGGCGGCCACGTACAGATCGCAGTCGGGCATGGCGCGGGTCAGCATCGGCCCGCCGTCCGGCCGGTTGACCTTGTCGTCGGCACCCCAGATCACCAGGGTCGGGTGGGACACGGTGCGCAGCCGCGGATCCCGGGTGAAGTCCATGCGCCACAGCGTGCGCAGTGCCAGCGGTCCGGAGGGGCGGCGCAGCGGCGGATTCGCGACCACCGCGGGGTCGATACTGGCCTGATAGCGCTGCTCGATGAGTTCCTCGGGCACGGAATCGCCGTCGTAGACCAGGTAGTCGCGGATGAAGCGGCGAATCTTGTCCCGGCTCGGCCCTTCTCCCCGGTAGTAGTCGAGCAGCGCGGTGAGCCCGGCCGTCGGCAGCGCCCGCGTGGAACCGATCCCGCCGGGTCCCATCAACACCATTCGCCCGACCCGCGCGGGCGCTTCGATGGCCAGCCGCAGCGCCGCCGCGCCGCCGTAGGAGTTGCCGACCAGATGCGCGGACTCGACCTCGAGTTCGTCCAGCAGCCCGGCCATCGACCGTGCGAGATATCCGAACGGGTCGGACTGGTCGATCCACTTCTCCGACCGCCCGTACCCGGGCAGGTCCGGCACGATCACCCGGAACCGCCGCGCGAAGGCCGCGACATTGCGCGAGTAGTTCGCCAGCCCGCTCGCGCCGGGCCCGCCGCCGTGCAGCAGCACCACCGCCGGTCCGGATCCGGTTTCGCCGACGTGGATCTCGCGTCCGCCTACGCGAACCGTCCGCTCGACGACGCTCTCGCCGATGCTCGTCACAGCCACCTCCATGCCCGTTGTTGATGAAATCATCAATTACGATCATTTCCCTTGTCAAGGAGAAAATGATGAAACCATCAGAAATGGGGGTCGGTCTGCGAGCACACGAAAAACGCCGATGCCCTGCGGGGCATCGGCGTTGTCGGGAGCGGGTCAGGTCAGAACAGGAAGTACCGCTGTGCCATCGGCAGTTCGGTGGCGGGTTGTTCGGCCCACACCTCGCCGTCGATGCGGACCGTGAACGTGTCCGGATCCACCTCGATGCGGGGCATGGCGTCGTTGTTGGGCATATCGGCCTTGGTGCGACGGCGAACATTGGCCACCGGCACCAGTTTCCGGTTCACCCGCAGCCGATTCGCCAGCCCGTCCTCGATGGCCTGCTCGGACACGAAGTGCAGCGAAGTCCCAGCAGCGACAGTCGGGGCAGCCCCGAACATGGGACGCGGCAGCACCGGCTGCGGTGTCGGAATCGAGGCGTTGGCGTCACCCATGGCAGCCCAGGCGATCGCGCCACCCTTGAGCACCGCGTGCGGGCGGACCCCGAAGAACGCGGGCTCCCACAGCACCAGATCGGCGAGCTTGCCGACCTCGATCGAGCCGATCTCGTGGTCGATGCCATTGGCGACCGCCGGGCAGATGGTGTATTTCGCGACGTAGCGCCGCACCCGGTTGTTGTCGGCGGCCCCGTCGCCGGGCAGCGCGCCGCGACGGCGCTTCATGACGTGCGCGGTCTGCCAGGTGCGCATCACCACCTCGCCGATGCGGCCCATGGCCTGCGCGTCGGAGCCTATCATGGAGATCGCGCCCAGATCGTGCAGCAGATCCTCGGCGGCGATGGTCGAGGGGCGAATCCGGCTCTCCGCGAAGGCCAGATCCTCCGGGATCGACGGGCTCAGGTGATGGCACACCATGAGCATGTCGAGATGCTCGTCGAGGGTGTTGACGGTGTGCGGCCGGGTCGGGTTGGTGGAACTCGGCAGCACGTTGAGATACGAAGCGACGGTGATGATGTCGGGTGCGTGCCCGCCGCCCGCGCCCTCGGTGTGATACGAGTGGATGGCCCGGCCGCGAATCGCCGCCAGGGTGTCCTCCACGAATCCGGCCTCGTTCAACGTGTCCGAGTGCAGCGCCACCTGCACGCCGGAGGCGTCGGCGACATTCAGGCAGTGGTCGATGGCCGCCGGGGTGGTGCCCCAGTCCTCGTGCAGCTTGAAACCACCCGCGCCGCCGCGCAACTGCTCCCACAGCGCGTCCTCGCGCACGGTATTGCCCTTGCCCAGCAGCAGGATATTGACCGGCCAGGCGTCGGTGGCCTCCAGCATGCGGGCCAGATGCCAGGAGCCGGGGGTGACGGTGGTGGCCTTGGAGCCCTCCGCCGGACCGGTGCCGCCGCCGACCAACGTGGTGATACCGCCGGCCATGGCCTCGTCGAGGATCTGCGGGCAGATGAAGTGCACGTGGCAGTCGATGGCGCCCGCGGTGACGATGCGGCCGTTGCCCGCGATGATCTCCGTCGAGGGCCCGACCACCAGGTCCGGATGCACCCCGTTCATGGTGTCCGGGTTGCCCGCCTTGCCGATGGCGGTGATGCGGCCGTCGCGAATACCGATGTCGGCCTTGATGATTCCCCAGTAATCGACGATCACCACGCCGGTGATGACGGTGTCGGGGGTGCCTTCGGCGCGGGTGGCGCGGGCCTGACCCATGGATTCGCGCAGCACTTTTCCGCCACCGAAGACGGCCTCGTCACCCGCGAGACCCGGTCCGCCGCAGCGGTCCTCGGTGATCTCGATGAGCAGATCGGTGTCCGCCAGCCGGATTCGGTCGCCGACGGTGGGCCCGAACAGTTCGGCGTAGCGGGCACGGGACAGTTCGGCCATCAGGCATCCAGCTTTCCGGGTGGGGTGAGGCTGATTCCGTGCACTTCGCGGCTGCCGCCCAGCGGGACCAGCGAAACCCGCTGGCCCAGGCCGGGTTCGAAGCGCACGGCGGTACCGGCGGGGATGTCGAGGCGGCGGCCGTGGGCGGCGGCGCGGTCGAACTCCAGCGCGGCGTTGGCCTGCGGGAAGTGCACGTGCGAGCCGACCTGTACGGGTCGGTCACCGGTGTTCAGGACATCCAGTTCGATGCGGTCGGCACCGGCGTTGAGTTCGACGGTGCCCTCGGCACAGAGATATTCACCAGGAATCATGGCCGTCATCCGATCGGGTGGTGGACGGTGACGAGCTTGGTGCCGTCCGGGAAGGTGGCCTCGATCTGGACGTCGTGGATCATCTCCGGAATGCCGTCCATGACGTCGTCACGGGTGAGGACGGTCCGTCCCGACGCCATCAACTCCGCGACGGTGCGGCCGTCGCGTGCCCCCTCGAGCACGTGATCGGTGATGATCGCGATCGCTTCCGGGTGATTGAGTTTGAGTCCACGGGCCTGCCGCCGCCGGGCCAACTCGGCCGCGTAACTCAGCAGCAGGCGCTCCTGCTCGTGCGGCGACAGTCGCATTCGGACTCCTCGTCGAATCGCGGGGACGGATCGTCGGCCATTGTGGACGACCCTCGTTACCAGGATGTTTCGGTGATCTACGGCGTACGCGGATTCAGTTCTGCGGGTACAGGTTCTGCAGTCGCACCTGACCGCGGGCGACGGTGCGCCCCTGCTCGTCGGTGATCACCACGACCCACAGCTGCTGCGAGCGCCCCCGATGGATCGGCGTGGAGACACCGGTCAACTTGCCCTCGCGCACCGCGCGCAGGAAGTCGGTGTTGTTGTTGACCCCGACCACCGACCCCCGCTCCCCCAGCCACGCCCCGGCGGCCACGCTGGCCAGCGTCTCGATGACCGTGCAGTACACGCCGCCGTTGACGATCCCGGCCGGCTGGAACTGCTGCGGCGTCACCACCCATTCGGCGGTCACCCCCTCGCCACTGAGTTCGGTGAACTTCAACCCGAGCAGATCGGTGAAGGTGCCCTCGCTGATCTTGTTCATCAGGTCGGGAGTCAGATCCGCCAGGGACTTGATCGAGGAGAAAGGGTCGCTCATCCCTCCACGTTCGCACGCGTGATCACGATACGAAGCGGCGGGCTCCCCCAAACTCGGGGAAGCCCGCCGCGGCAGTGGACCGGGGATCACGGCAGCCCTCCGGATACTCGCTCGGCCCTGACGCCGATCACGAGTGTAGGTCAGGCTTACCTAACAAAGCAAGTCTTTCCCGGAGCCCGCGTTTGCGGCATCGGCGCGGCTGGGGTGTGCTGAGCCGGTCCGGCGAGGCCCGCCGCGCCTTCGAGAAGGAGACCTCCGCATGAGCAGCGCCCCGATCACGGCCACCGTCGCGAGCGAGCGGGATCTCGAGAATCTGCGCGCCGCAATCGCTCTCGCGCGACGCTCACGCGAGCACGGCAATCATCCGTTCGGGGCGCTGCTCGCCGGACCTGACGGCGAGGCGCTCCTCGAGGCCGAGAACACCGTCACCACCGACCGCGATGCGACCGGCCATGCCGAAACGAACCTGGTGCGCCTCGCCACCGCAAGCTACGACCCCGATTTCCTGCGCACCTGCACCCTGATCACCAGCACCGAACCGTGCGCCATGTGCTCGGGAGCCATCTACTGGGGCAATATCGGCCGCGTCGTCTACGCCCTCGGTGAGGACCAGTTGCTGGCCCTCACCGGCGCCGACCCCGAGAACCCCACCATGTCGCTGCCCTGCCGCGTGGTCTTCGCCGCCGGTCAGCGCGAACTGCCCGTCGTCGGGCCGATCGACATCCCGGAGGCCGTCACCGTCCACGAGGGTTTCTGGACCACGACCTGAGGGTCCGGACTGCAACGTTTATGGTCTGATGCGCGATAGAATTGTTCCGCTCGACTAGTCTCGGCGCCAGCCACGCACCGACCGATCCGAGGATGATGCCACGATGAGACAGGCGTTCGACGCTTGGAAGCGAACGATCACGCGCGGCGCCAGCACCCGTGCCATCGCGGAACAACTCGACAGCAACGGGCCCCGGATCAAGCGTCATCTCGAGGAGGCCGATCCTCCGATCGCGGACACGGTGATCGAGCTCGCGCGGGCGTATGGCGCGAACCCGGTCGAGGGTCTCATCGCCGCGGGATTGCTCACGCGCAGCGATGTCGACCATGCCGCGACCAAGGACTCGCTGACCGAGGTCCCGATGCTCCAACTGCTCGAGGAGGCGGTGGCGCGTGAGCGGCGGGCGATCGACCGCCGCAGCTCGAATCCCGTTCCAGCCGAGGAGGAAACGAGCGGCCGCAGGCTCAAGCGCCGCAAGATCGGAGAGGGCCTGTCGTAGACGGTGCCCGTCTGCTCCCGGAAAGGCGTGCGGCACAACGGTGTCCGCGCGGCCTCACCGCTGTGGCAGCGAGTGAAATTCGGGGCATATGGTCCGAACCGGGCGAGTCTTGTTGACTGCCGAGGCACCGGCGAGCAACCATGGTTCATGCCATCATCTGATGAGGTCAGGCAGGTCGAGGAACTGACCGATCGGCTCGCTACGCGGTTTCCGGCAATCAGTACATGGACCATCACCACGGTGGTGCGCGCGACTCATCAGGGCTTCGACGGTCATCCGATCCGCGAGTTCGTGCCGCTGCTGGTCGAGCGGGTCGCGGCACGAAAGCTGGTGTCGGCTATACGCTGAGTGGGATGACTAGCGAGATCACGCTGACCGAGGGCGATGTGACCGTGCGGCTTTCGCCCGGCAACGGCGGACGGATCAGTGGGCTCACCATCGGGGGGACCGAATTCCTCCGGCAGGGTGAGCATTACGGCTCCTTCCCCATGGCACCGTGGTGCGGCCGGTTGCGCGACGGCCGATTCACCGTGGACGGGGTGGGGTATCAGATGCCGTTGACCGCGCCGCCGCACGCGATCCACGGGACCGCCCGCGACGGTGCGTGGGATATCGAGGAGACCTCGCCGACTCACGCCACCATCAGCCGGGCACTCGTTGCGCCGTGGCCTTTCCGGGGCCGGGTCACCCAGCATTTCCGGTTGTCGCGTGATGAGCTAGCACTGCGCATGGAGGTGTCCTCGGACACGGATCGTTTTCCGGCGCAGGCGGGTTGGCATCCGTGGTTCCTGCGGCGACCGACCCCCGACACGACCGCCCGCGTGGACTTCCACCCGGCCTGGCAGGAGCTGCGCGGCCCGGACTACCTGCCCACGGGCGAGCGCATCGCCCCGACCCCGGGACCGTGGGACGACTGCTTCGGCATGCCCGACGGCGTGGACGCCACGATCGAATGGCCCGGCCTGCTGCGGCTGCGAGTCCGAAGCCCCGAGCGCTGGGTCGTGGTCTACGACATGGACCCCGAAGCGGTCTGCGTCGAGGCCCAGTCGGGTCCGCCCGACGGACTCAACACCCTGCCGACCCTCGTCACGCCCGGCGCACCGTTGCGCATCGAGGCGGTCTGGAGCTGGGAAAGGTTGCTCTGAGATCACAAGATCGGCGAGCCAGCACATTGACAGCAATCTTCCGTGTTGTACTCGGATCCGCGGGTCGTCATCCCTGACGATTACCCACACCTGTGCTCATCCAGCGGATGCTGCTGGTGAAAGGGGTTGCGGACGATGGGCGGGACAAACGGGGCCGGTTCCGGGCCCGGTGAAACGGGAGCGCTACTGCTTCGCTCGGCACGCTACTTCCGTCCAGGCAAACCCTCGGCCGACTTGCACAGCGAGGAGATCGTCGGCGGCCGCGCGGGTGATGTGTTCTATCGCGACCGCTGGAGTCACGACAAGATCGTGCACTCCACGCACGGGGTGAACTGCACCGGATCCTGCCGGTGGAAGGTGTACGTCAAGGACGGCATCATCACCTGGGAGACGCAGGCCACCGACTATCCGTCGGTGGGACCCGATCGCCCCGAATACGAGCCGCGCGGATGCCCGCGCGGCGCTTCTTTTTCCTGGTACACCTACTCCCCGACCAGGGTCCGCTACCCGTACGTGCGCGGCGTGCTGCTGGAGATGTACCGCGAGGCGCGCGGTCGCCTCGGCGATCCGGTGCTGGCGTGGGCCGACATTCAGGCCGATCCGCAGCGACGGCAGCGCTATCAGCGGGCGCGCGGCAAGGGCGGGCTGGTGCGCGCGACCTGGGACGAGGCGCTCGAGATCGCCGCCGCCGCGCACGTGCACGCGATCAAGAACTATGGGCCCGACCGGATCGCGGGCTTCTCGCCGATTCCGGCCATGTCGATGGTGTCGCATGCCGCGGGCGCCCGGTTCATGGGTTTGATCGGCGCGCCGATGTTGTCGTTCTACGACTGGTACGCGGATCTGCCCGTCGCCTCCCCGCAGGTGTTCGGCGACCAGACCGACGTACCGGAGTCCGGGGACTGGTGGGACGCGGCCTATCTCATCATGTGGGGCTCGAACGTCCCGGTGACCCGCACCCCGGACGCGCACTGGATGACCGAATCCCGGTATCGCGGGCAGAAAGTCGTGGTCGTCGCCCCCGACTACGCCGACAACGCGAAGTTCGCCGACGAGTGGCTGCACCCGCATCCGGGCACCGATGCCGCGCTGGCCATGGCGATGGGTCACGTGGTGCTCAAGGAATGCTTTGTGGATCAACAGGTCCCGTTCTTCACCGACTACGTCAAGCAGTTCACCGACCTGCCGTTCCTGGTGACGCTGACCGAACGCGACGGCGCGTATGTGCCGGACAAGTTCGTGCGCGCGGCCGATATCGGCGATACCGGCGAGGGCGCGGCCTGGAAGACGGTGCTGCTCGACGAGAAGACCGGCGCGGCCGTCATCCCGAACGGGTCGCTCGGGTTCCGCTGGACCGAATCCGGTGCGGGCAGTTGGAATCTGGATCTCGGTGAGATCGAGCCCGCGCTGTCGCTGCACGGGCAGGGCACGGGCGTCGAGGTGGTGCTGCCGCGCTTCGACACCGACGGCGGCGAGCACGGCCAGGGCCGTGGCGAGACGGTGCGGCGCGGTGTCCCGGCGCGGCGGCTCGGCGATACCGGACCGCTGGTGACCACGGTCTTCGATCTGCTGCTCGCCCAATACGGTGTCGCCCGAGACGGTTTGCCAGGACAGTGGCCGGACTCGTACGCCGACACCGACACTCCCGGCACGCCCGCGTGGGCCGAGCAGATCACCTCGGTCCCCGCCGCGCGCACCGTGAAGATCGCCCGCGAATTCGCCTCGGTCGCCGAGGAATCCAAGGGCCGCTGCATGATCCTCATGGGTGCGGGCACCAATCACTGGTTCCACTCCGAGACGATCTACCGCGCTTTCCTGTCGCTGCTGCTGCTCACCGGCTGTCAGGGCCGCAACGGCGGCGGCTGGGCGCACTATGTCGGGCAGGAGAAGTGCCGTCCGGTGACCGGGTGGGCGACGCTGGCCTCGGCCAACGACTGGTCACGCCCGCCGCGCCAGATGATCGGCACCGCATGGTTCTTCCTCAATACCGACCAGTGGCGCTACGACCAGTTCTCCGCCGATGTGCTGGCCTCGCCGCTGGGCACGGGCCGCTTCGAGGGCATGACCGGCGCCGATGTGCTGGCCCAATCCGCGCGCCTGGGCTGGATGCCGTCCTACCCGACCTTCGACCGCAATCCCCTCGACCTCGTCGACGAGGCGAAGGCCGCCGGTCAGGAACCCGCCGCCTACGTCGTCGACGAATTGCGCAGTGGCCGTCTGCGTTTCGCCAACGAGGACCCCGACGCCCCGCGGAACTGGCCGCGCGTGCTCACCCTGTGGCGATCGAATCTGTTCGGTTCCTCGGCCAAGGGCGCGGAGTACTTCAGCAGGCATCTGCTGGGCACGCATTCCTCGCTGCGCGCGAAAGAGGCCGAGTCGCAGGTGCGTCCGCGTGACGTGGTGTGGCACGAGGAGGCCCCGGAGGGCAAGCTCGACCTGCTGCTGACCCTGGATTTCCGGATGACCTCCTCGACCATGCTCTCGGATGTCGTGCTCCCCGCGGCGACCTGGTACGAGAAGCACGACCTGTCCTCCACCGACATGCACCCGTATGTGCACTCCTTCGCCCCGGCGGTGGATCCGCCGTGGCAGGCGCGCACCGACCACGAGGCGTTCTACGATCTGGCCTCACGGTTCAGCCAGCTGGCGGCCGGGCATCTGGACACCCGCCACGACATCGTGGCGACCCCGTTGCAGCACGACACCGCCGCCGAGACCGCGCAACCGGGCGGCATCGTGCTGGATTGGCGTGCGGGCGAATGCGATCCGATCCCGGGCCAGACCATGCCGGGCCTGGCGGTGGTGGAACGCGACTACACCGCGATCGCCACGAAATTCGCGTCGCTGGGCCCGCTGGCCGACAAGCTCGGGCTGCCGTGCAAGGGCATCATGCTGCACCCCGACGAGGAGATCGACTACCTGCGCGGCATCAACGGCGTGGTGGCCGAGGGCATCGCGGCGGGGCGTCCCGCCCTGGACACCGCGATCAAGGCCGCCAACACCATCCTGGCGCTGTCGGGAACGACCAACGGGCGCTTGGCGGTTCAGGGCTTCGAAACCCTGGAGCGGCGCACCGGCCAGCACATGGCACACCTGGCGTCGGAGAAGGAAGGGGTGCGGATCACCTACGCCGACACCCAGGCCGCCCCGCAACCGGTCATCACCTCCCCGGAGTGGTCGGGCAGCGAGTCCGGCGGCCGCCGGTACGCGCCGTTCACCCTCAACACCGAACACCTCAAGCCGTGGCACACCCTCACCGGCCGGCAGCACTTCTTCGTCGACCACGACTGGATACACGAACTCGGCGAGGCACTGCCGGTGTACCGCCCGCCGCTGGATATGAAGCGGCTCTTCGGCGAACCGGCGCTCGGGCCGGACGGGCAGAAGGAGGTGACCGTCCGCTACCTGACCCCGCACAACAAGTGGTCGATCCACTCCGAGTACCAGGACAACCTGTTCATGCTGTCGCTTTCTCGTGGCGGACAGGCGATCTGGATGTCGGTCGAGGACGCCGAGGCCATCGGCGTCGCCGACAACGACTGGATCGAGGCGGTCAACCGCAACGGCGTCGTGGTGGCGCGCGCCATCGTCTCGCCGCGCATGCCACGCGGGACGGTGTACATGAACCACGCGCAGGAGCGCACCGTGAACGTACCCAAATCCGAGACCGACGGCCGCCGTGGCGGCATCCACAATTCGCTGACCCGGGTCCTGCTCAAGCCCACCCATCTGATCGGCGGCTACGCCCAATTGTCCTGGGCCTTCAACTATTTGGGCCCGACGGGCACGCAGCGTGACGAAGTCACGGTGATCCGCCGCCGCGCCCAGGAGGTGACGTACTGATGCGCGTGATGGCACAGATCGCGATGGTCATGAACCTCGACAAATGCATTGGCTGCCATACGTGTTCGGTCACCTGCAAGCAGACCTGGACCAACCGCCAAGGCATGGAATACGTGTGGTTCAACAATGTCGAGACCCGGCCCGGCCTCGGCTATCCGCGCCGGTACGAGGACCAGGACAAGTGGAAGGGCGGCTGGGAGCTGACCCGCCGCGGCAAGCTGCGCCTCAAGCAGGGGTCGCGGGCGTTCAAGCTGGCCAGCATCTTCTCCAACCCGGTGATGCCCACGCTGCGCGACTATTACGAGCCGTGGACCTACGACTACCGCAACCTCACCGACGCGCCGCTGGGTGACGACTACCCGGTCGCGCCGCCGCGCTCGCTCATCACCGACAAGCCGATGCAGGTGGAGTGGTCGTCGAACTGGGACGACAACCTCGGCGGCGCGGCCGAATTCGGGCCCGAGGACCCGAACGTGGTCAAGATGCGCGAGGAAGTCGGCGAGCGGATCCGCTTCAGCTACGAGCAGAGCTTCATGTTCTACCTGCCGCGCATCTGCGAGCACTGCCTCAATCCGGCGTGCGTGGCCGCCTGCCCGTCGGGTGCGATCTACAAGCGCGCCGAGGACGGCATCGTGCTGGTCGATCAGGATCAGTGCCGCGGCTGGCGGCAGTGCGTGACCGGCTGCCCGTACAAGAAGATCTACTTCAACCATCAGACCGGCAAGGCCGAGAAGTGCACGTTCTGCTATCCGCGCGTGGAGGTCGGGCTGCCGACGGTGTGCTCGGAAACCTGTGTGGGACGACTGCGCTACCTCGGGACGACCTCGATTCCGCGGTCAAGCTCGCCTCCGGCTGCCCCGGCCTCACCTACGGCGGACGCGTGGAGGTCGGCGAACCCGTCGCCATGTGACG
>NZ_JBSGBY010000031.1:0-26484 GCF_053601505.1 Nocardia sp. NPDC004722 | reverse complement strand
CGTCCTGATCGTGTTCGACGACCTGTCCAAGCAGGCCGAGGCCTACCGCGCCATCTCGCTGCTGCTGCGTCGCCCGCCGGGGAATTCCAGCAGCTCGTTGGCCATCGCGGACGGCAGGCCGCTGATGTGGGCGATACCGTCGCCGGTGTCGGTGACGACACCGACCTCTTCGATGGAGGTCTCGGGGGTGTAGCTCTGGGTGTAGCTCTCGATCGCGCTACGGATCTCATCGGGGGAGATCGTCAGCTCCGCCATGTTCTTCCTGCTCTCGCTGTGGGTCTCGAATGTCGGTGTGTTACTGCGCTTCTCGGCGTTCGTCTCTTAGGCGAGAGACTGGCGCAAGCGCTGCAGCCGGCCGATGGCGCTGCCGTCGATCAGGTCGTCGCCCACGCGCACGACGACGCCGGCCAGCAAGGTCGGGTCCTCCTGCACGTGCACGGTGATCGGCTTGTCGTAGATGCGCTGCAGCGACGCGGCGAGGTGCTCGCGCTGCTGCGGCGTCAGGGCCACCGCGGCGCGCACGTGCGCCACGATCTGCTCCCGGAGCGAGGCCGCCAGATCGGACAGCTCATCGATGGCCTGGCCGGAATCGCCCTTGTGGCGCAGCACGGCCTGTTCGACCAGCTGCAGGGTGATCTCCTCGACCTTGCCCGCGAGCAGACGCTGCACCAGGGCACGCTTGGCATCCGCCGGCTTGCCGTGGTCCTGCAGCGCCTGCTCCAGGTCCGGGTTGTCATCGATGATGCGGCCCAGCCGGAACAGCTCGTCCTCGACGGCGGTCAGGCGGCCACGCTCGTCCGCGGCGCGCAGCAGCGCTTCGCGGCCGAGCAGGACCAGCGTGTCCACCAGATCGCGGGTCCGCGACCAGTCCTGGGCCACCGCGGTGGTCAGCACGGCCTGAGTGGTTCCGCTGATCTTGCCGCCGAAGACGCGTTCGGCCAGCTCGGCGCGCGCCGAACTCGACACCGACTTATCCGCGAGCGCCACACGCAGCGAACGCTGGTCGTCGAGGACGGCGACAACGGCGAACAGTTCCGACCCCGTAGTAGCCGCGACGGTGTCGCTACCGGTCAGAGCGGCCCGAAGAGCTTCCCGCGCACGGGAACTCGCCTCGCGGCTCGCTGCGTACATGCTTCCCACTTTCGGTTCGTTACCTTCCGACCCCGATGCCGGCGTTCGAATCCAGTTCCGCGAGGAACCGGTCGATCGACGCCGCCTGCTTGGCCTCGTCGGCCACCGACTGACCGATGATCTTCTCGGCCAGGTCGACCGCGGTGCGGCCGAGCTCGGACCGCAGTTCGGTCACGATCTGCTGGCGCTGAGCCTCCAGCTGCGAGTGTCCCGCGGCCACGATGCGGTCGGCCTCGGCCTGCGCATCGGAACGCATCGCGGCGAGGATGGACGCACCCTGGGTGCGGGCTTCCTCACGGATGCGGGCGGCCTCGAGGCGAGCCTCGGCCAGCTGCTCCTGGTACTGCTGCAACGTGGCCTGAGCCTCGGCCTGCACGGCCTCGGCCTTGGCGATACCGCCCTCGATCTTCTGAGTCCGCTCGTCCAGCACCTTGGTCAGGCGCGGGACGACGTACTTGGCGAAGACAAAGGCGATAACGATGAAGACAATCGCAGACCAGACAATGTCGTAGGTCTTCGGGACGAGGGGATTGATGTCCTCCTCGGCCGCGAGCAAAACAATGTTGTTCATCGTTGATTCCTAGTCTTTTGCCGGAATCAGAAAATGAAGCCGGCGACGAGACCGATCAGCGCCAGGGCCTCGGTGAACGCGATACCCAGGAACATGTTGGTCCGGATGGTGCCCTGCAGCTCGGGCTGACGGGCGATGCCCTCGATGGCCTTGCCGACCACGATGCCCACGCCGATGCCCGGGCCGATCGCGGCGAGACCGTAGCCGATGGCGCCGTAGCCCTTGGCGGTCGGAGCGTTCTCGGCCAGGAAGGTCAGGGTGCTGCTCATTGGTGTTCGTTCCCTTTCTGTCGCCCACCCGCCGAGGCGGCGTGTGTGGCAGGTATGTGGATGTTGGTGCGGTCGGTCAGTGTGAGTCGGCGTGCTGCGCCAGACCGATGTACACAGCGGTCAGCAGCGCGAACACGTACGCCTGCAGGAAGACCACCAGGAGTTCGAAGAGGGTGAAGCCGAATCCCGCGAGCAGCGAGAACGGCGAGAACACCGTCATCCAGGTGGCACTGAACAGGAAGAACTGGGTGGCACTGAAGAACAGCACCAACATGATGTGGCCGGCCAGCATGTTCGCCATGAGACGGACGGTCAGCGTGAACGGACGCAGCAGGAAGGTCGAGATGAACTCGATCGGGATCAGCAGCACGTGCAGCGCGGGCGGCACATTCGGCACCACGATGGACGAGCGCATGTACTTCAGGAAGCCGTACTTCTTGATGCCCACGTAGTTGAAGGTGATGTAGGCAACGACGGCCAGCACGAGAGGCATGCCGATGCGCGCGTTCGACGAGATGTTCAGGCCCGGAATAACACCCGAGGCGTTCAAGAACAGCACCGTGAAGAAGATGGACGCGATCAGCGGGAAGAACTTCTTGCCGGATTCCTTACCCAGCACCTCGTCGCAGATCTGTTCCTTGACGAACACCAGACCCGATTCCGCGACATTCTGCAGACCGCGCGGAACCAGCTGCGGGCGACGGAAAGCCGCGAGCATGACAAGTACGAGAACGGCCGACATCAGGATGCGAATGAGCATCAAACGGTCGAGCTCGAAAGGCGTCCCCTCGAACAGCACTGCTGGAGGGAAGAAGTCGTTGAGTGACGGCGCGTGGAACTCGCCCGCCATAAAGGTGACGCTCAGCGTTCTCTCCCGTGGTCGGAACGCAGGAGATAGTTTTCTCCTGCGGTTCGATCGGACATTGACGATCTGGTGGGTCGACTCAGGTCGGCTCGAAGTTCGTCAGCAGCTGTGGCAGTCACGCCCTGGCGTCTGTACGCGCGTCGGCGACATCGTCGACGGTGCAGAACCGTAGCCCAGAGGGCTCGGTACGGCTGTAAGCATAACCTGCTCTCAGGTGGGTCTCAGGCGACCCCCCCTGTTGATTCGGTTGGCTACAGGTAAAGAGTTTATCAAGTTATCTACGACAATGCGTAGGGGGTGGGCGAAACCCGTGCGCAACGGTGTTTCGCCCGGCTCGCGCGGGGCGCGAAACTACAGGTCGCGCTCCACCTCGACGGTCGGAACGCGTTGGCGCAGAAGGCCGTACGTCTCCGCGCCGAGCACGATCAAGAGCGCGGCGATGACCGTGAAGAACAGCGCGTAGCGGTTGTAGAAATCGAACTGCTTGAGCACCGCGACGACAACCACTGCCAGCAGCAGCTTTCCGACCCAGCTGCCCAGCAGCACGATGCCCTGCAGGCCGGACTCGATCTTGGCGCTGAACAGTACCGAGGCGGCGGTGGTGAGAATGAACGCACCGCCGAGGGCCGCACCGATCAAGGCTCCCCACAGGCCCGGCAGGCCCGCGCAGATCGAGGACACGATGACCGAAACCACAACCAGCACAGCCAAACCGGCGATGCCGTAGCGCAGTGCCGCGCGTAGCGGGGCGTCGGGACCGGGGGTGGAAGGCGTGCTCACGGGCAGCAACTCTACCCGGCGACGTTCTGGCGATCGTGAGGCGGTTTGCGGGTCGGGTTGCGCAACTCACGCCAGGACGGGACCGCTGTGACGATGAGCGCGAAAACCAGTCCGGCCGCGAACACGAGCACCACCATGCGGCGATCCGAGATCAACGAGGTGCCGACGGCGCCGAATGCGAGCACGCTCACCCAGAGATAGATCACCAGGACCACTCGGCGCTGTGAATGTCCGATCTGCAGCAAACGGTGATGCAGATGCATTTTGTCCGGAGTGGAAAAACTCACACCTGCGCGAACGCGACGTATCACGGCCAGAACAAGATCAAGAACAGGAATGAACATCACCGCACCCACCAGCAACAGCGGTGACAGCAAACCCACGATGTCGCGCGGGCCGTAACCCTGCAGCGGAATTCGCCCGGAAGCGCCCGTGGACACCGCGGCCAGCATCAATCCGATGAGCATGGAACCGGTGTCGCCCATGAAAATCCGGGCCGGTGAGAAATTGTGCGGCAGAAATCCCAGGCACGCGCCCGCCAGCGCGGCGGCCAGCAACGCGGGCGGATACGTGTCGGTGGAACCGCCGACCTCGTAGAGCAAACCCACGGTGAACACGAAAACCGCGACGGCCGCGATAAAACCGAGGCCCGCGGCCAAACCGTCGAGGCCGTCCACGAAATTCATGGCGTTCACGACCGTCACCGTGATGCCGACGGTCACCAGGCCGCCCTGCAACGGATCCAGCACCACGGTTTCATTGGTGAAGGGGTTGTAGATGGCCACCCAGCTCAGGCCCATCACCGCCATCACGCCCGCGGCGGTGATCTGGCCGACCAGCTTGGTCAGCCAGTCCAGGCCCCAGCGGTCGTCGATGATGCCGACCAGCACGATGAGCGTGGCCGCGGCCAGCACCGCGGGAATGTCCTTGGGATAGTCGAAGCCGCGGCGCAGGGCGGGCAGCTGGTGCGCGAACAGCACGGCCGCCAGCAGACCCAGGTAGATGCCCAGACCGCCCATGCGCGGAATCGGCTTCACGTGCACATCGCGTTCACGCGGGACGGCCACCGCCCCGAAGGCGATGGCCAGCACCCGGATTCCGCCCGTGGACAGATAGGCGATGACCGTGGCGACGAGCAGCACCAGCAGCAGCTCCCGCAGCGGGACGACCGCGCCCTGGCTGAATACGCCCTGACTCAGCAGCATTTAACGGGCCGTCACCGCTCGCCCGGCTGGCGCAGCTCCTCGGGCGACATGCCGAGCACCTCCGCGATCTTCTCCGCGGCGACGGCGCCCTCGCGCAGGATGCGCGGAGTGTCGGAGGTCAGATCGACGATGGTGGAGGCGACCGCGTGATCGGCCGGGCCGCCGTCGAGGTACACCCCGACCAGCTCACCCAGCTGTGCCTGCGCCTCGGCGGCGGTGGTGGCGGGCGGCTGCCCGGAGACGTTCGCGCTCGACACCGCCAGCGGGCCGACCTCGCGCAGCAGCTCCAGCGCGACCGGGTGCAGCGGCATGCGCAGCATTACCGTGCCGCGCGCGTCGCCCAGATCCCAGGCCAGCGAAGGGGCCTGCTGCACAACCAGACTCAGCCCACCCGGCCAGAAGGCGCGGATCAGCTCGCGGGCCTGCGGGCGCACCGAGAAGACCAGCCCGTCGATGGTGTTCCACGACCCGACCAGCACCGGCACCGGCATATCGCGGCCCCGGCGCTTGGCCGCCAGCAGGGCGCTCACCGCCTGACTGTCGAACGCGTCCGCGGCGAGCCCGTAGAGCGTGTCAGTCGGAATGACGGCCAACCGACCGGACTTCAGCGTGCTGCGCGCGGCGCTCAGACCGGCGGCACGGGAATCGGGATCGGCACAGTCGTAGACAGTACTCACGGCAGACATCTTGGCACGGGACGCTCGCAGCGCCACTGTCGCGCCGGGTTTCGGCCGGGATTCGGCCGTATTCTCGGAATCGACGAAGGAGGCACCACCCCATGATGCGTGCGATCTGGAACGGAACGGTCATCGCCGAGGCCGCCGAAACCGTGGAGGTCGAGGGCAATCAGTACTTTCCGGTCGACTCCCTGAAGCACGAATACTTCAGCGAAAGCTCCCACCACACCGTGTGCCCCTGGAAGGGCATCGCCAGCTATTACACGGTCACCGTCGACGGCAAGGAAAACCCCGACGCGGCCTGGTACTACCCCAAGCCCAGCCCCCTGGCCCGAAAGATCAAGAACCACGTCGCCTTCTGGCACGGCGTCGAAGTCGAGGGCTCCCCCGAGTAGCTCGCCCACCCCTCCCCGCCGAGACTCCCTCGGCGGCGCGACATTCGACGATCCGAACCACATTGCCGCAGCGTGCCGGGCCTACCCGGCGCAGCGCGCACCGGCGTCAGCAAAATTGGGCGAGCGGGTCAGTCGGCGGTGCGGCGGGCTACGACGAAGCGGGGTTTTCCGGCCAGGTCGGGGTGTTCGATGATGTCGGTGAAGCCGCCGTGGGCGGTGAAGAGGGCGGCTACGCCGGAGCCGTTGGTGTCGTCGTGTTCGACTGCGGCCGCGCCGTTTTCGCGCAGCAGGCGGGCGATGGTGGCGGTCATGGGGCGGATGACGTCGAGGCCGTCGGGGCCGCCGAAGAGGGCGCGGTGGGGGTCGTGGTCCATGACCTCGGGATCCAGCTGGGCGTCCGACGGGATGTAGGGCGGGTTGGAGACCACCACGTCGACGGTGCCGTTGAGGTTCTCGAGGAGGGTGGGGTCGGTGACGTCGCCGTGGTGCAGGTCGATGGGGGTGTCGCCCTCGTCGGCCAGTTGCAGGGCATTGCGGCGCGCCCAGGTCAGGGCCTCGGCGTCGAGTTCGACGGCGTGCACCTGGACGTCGGGGCGGGCGTGGGCGATGGCCAGGGCCAGCGCGCCGGAACCGGTGCACAGGTCCACCACGATGGGCTGGTGTTCGTGGCCGACCTCTTCGAGCTGAGCCAGCGCCCACGCGAAGATCAACTCGGTCTCCGGGCGCGGAATGAAGACGCCGGGGCCGACCGCGAGATCGATCTCCCCCATCGCCGCCGTGCCCGTAAGGTGTTGCAGCGGAACGCGTTCCGCGCGCCGGGCGACCAGCTTACGAAACTCCTCGAGCTGGTCGGGGGTGAGCATGGGCATGAGCGCGAGCCGACCGCGGTCGACGCCCAGCACATGGGCCGCGAGATATTCCGCGTCGGCCTGCGGGCTGGGAACCCCGGCGGTGGCCAGAATCTCCACGGCCTCCCTGACAGCCGGTCGCAATGGTGCACGACTCACGGTGCTCAGACCTTTCTCCCCACGCACATGCTCGCACGAAAATGATTGCCTCGACCGGTGTCCCACTCAACCGCTCGCGTGCCGACGGCATCGGGCGTGGCGTCCGTATGCCCCCTGCGGGGCGTCCGTATGCCCGCGGCGTGGCGGGCGAGTACCGCCCTAGAGCTTTTTGCGGTAGTACACCACTCGCTCGCGCTCCTCGAACCCGTGGGACTGGTGGAAGCGGTGCGCGACGGCGTTCTCGAGCAGGGCGTCGGAGCCGAGTTCGGTGCAGCCGAGCTCGCGGCCCCACGCTTCGACCGCGTCGCACAGCTCCCCCGCCAGGCCGTGCAGCCGGTGTCCCGGGGCCACGAAGATGCCTTCCAGGAACGCGACCGGCGAAGTGTCGCAACCGTTCACGTAGTCGCGGCGGAGGCTGGCCTCGGCGTAGCCGACCGGTTCGCCGGTCTCGGTGCGCGCGACCAGCACGACCGAGTCGGGGCTTTCGGCCAGTTCCGCCAGTTCCGCGCGATGGTCGGCCTCGTCCGAGACCGGCCACAGCGCGTAGCGCAGCGGCGCCACCTCGTCGATTGCGTCGGCCGTCATGCGGGCGATGAGCATTACTCGGCGGCCAGGCGGGCCGCGCGGTCGGCCTCGCCGAGCGCGGTGAACAGGTCTTCGAGATTGCCGTCCAGCACCGAATCCAGGTTGTGCGCCTTGAAACCGATGCGGTGATCGGCGATGCGGTTCTCCGGGAAGTTGTAGGTGCGGATGCGCTCGGAACGGTCCACGGTGCGGATCTGCGCGGCGCGACCGGAGGCGGCCTCGGCGTCGGCCTGCTCCTCGGCCAGCGCCTGCAGGCGCGCGGCCAGCACCTGCTTGGCGCGAATCTTGTTCTGCAGCTGGGATCGTTCGTTCTGGCAGGTCACCACGAGCCCGGTGGGCAGGTGGGTGATGCGCACGGCGGAGTCGGTGGTGTTGACGCCCTGGCCGCCCTTGCCGGAGGACCGGTACACGTCGATGCGCAGGTCCTTCTCGTCGATCTCGACTTCCTCGACCTCGTCGGGCTCCGGGTAGACCAGCACGCCCGCGGCCGAAGTGTGAATGCGCCCTTGGGATTCGGTGACCGGCACGCGCTGCACGCGGTGCACGCCGCCCTCGAACTTGAGCTTGGACCAGACGCCGTCGCGGGTCGGTTCCTTGCTCTTGATGGAGAAGCTGGCGTCCTTGTACCCGTCCAGATCGGAGTAGGTGACGCCGAGCACCTCGACCTTCCAGCCGTGCCGCTCCGCGTAGCGGATGTACATGCGGGCCAGGTCGGAGGCGAACAGCGCCGACTCCTCGCCGCCCTCACCGGATTTCACCTCGAGGATGACGTCGTCGCCGTCGTGCGGGTCGCGCGGCGCGAGCAGGTCGGTGAGCTGCTTGTCGAGCTCCTCCACCTGTTCCTGCAGCACCGGAACCTCGGCCGCGAAGGACGAATCGTCGGCGGCGAGCTCCTGCGCGGCGGCGAGATCGTCCCGCGCGCTGGTCAGCTTGTTGTAGGTCGACATGACCGGTCCGAGCTCGGCGAAACGCTTGCCCACCCGGCGGGCCGCGCCCGGATCATTGTGCAGTGAAGGGTCGGCGAGCTGGGATTCCAGCCCCTGGTACTCGGCCAGGATGTCGTCGATCGCGTTGGGGGCCGTCTTGTCGGCCATCGCGGGTCCTCCCATCGGGGTGCCGGGTTTGGCACACCCGGAAAGTATGTGTGAGCTGTCTCAGCTCGCTGCTGCTAGGTCCACAAACACACCGACGCCCGGCCTGCGAGGCAGGACGGGCGTCGGGCGGGACAGCTAGTTGGCAGCCTTGTTGCGCTTGCCGTAGCGGGCCTCGAAGCGGGCCACGCGGCCGCCGGTGTCCAGAATCTTCTGCTTGCCCGTGTAGAACGGGTGGCACTGGGAGCAGACCTCGACCGTGATCTGGCCCGACTCCTTGGTGCTCTTGGTCTGGAAGGTGTTGCCACAACCGCAGACAACGGTGGTGTCCACGTAGGTGGGGTGAATTCCTGCCCTCATTGGGTGTCCTTTCAACTGGTCCCGGGTCGCCTGAAAACGCATGACGTGAACCGGTACCGACTAGAGGCATGGTTGCCGACGGAACAGTATATGCGGTGCTCTCGACGTGATCGCCGGTGGGCTCTCGAGGCAGCTCCCGCGTGGGGTTCCACTGTCCTGAACCGCGGGTCTGCCCGGTTTGTTCCCGGTCGTCCCCCCAAGAAACTACGGGCACGCATATTCACCCGGCTCGAGTGACGCTGGAAGTCGAGTAGCTCGCTACTCAGGAATACGAACATCCATGTTCATAGAGTTTGTCCAGGTGAGAGTTCCGCGGCGATCGGAAGGACAGCAGTGACCAGGAAGGACGCGACGACCGGGGGTCTATCCCCCGCCACCGCGCACGCCGGAGCCGGGAGGGCACACCGACGGCGCGCGGAAGTCGTCGCGGCGGGGGTCCTGGTCACGCTGACGCTTCTGGTGGCGGTGGGCTGGTGGTCGGCTCCTGGCGAGTCCGGTAACGCGGTGGGGCCCCTGAGCTCGGCCCCCAACCCACCGCGGGGGGACGCCACACTCACCTACACAGCGGTCACGGCACCGAATGTCTCCGGTGCCGTGACCGCGCTCATCCTCGGCTTCATGATCGCCGGTGCCGCCCTCATCGGGCTGGTCTTCTTCGCCCCCACTCCGGAAAAACGGCGGCGGCCCCGCCGAAGCGGGGCCGCCGTCGTCATTGACCTGCTGTGCGCAGCGGATGATCTGCTGCGCCAGGCTTATTCGTCGATCGCGCCCGGCGCGGTCTTCGAAACGGTCATCAGGAACTCGATATTGCTCTTGGTCTTCTTCAACCGGTCGACCATCAGGTCGATCGCCTGATGCGAGTCCAGACCGGACAGCACGCGCCGCAGCTTGTGCAGCACCGCCGCCTCGTCGGGTGACATCAGCAGATCGTCGCGACGGGTGCTCGACAGGTTGACGTCGACCGCCGGGAACACGCGCCGCTCGGCGATCTTGCGATCGAGCTTGAGCTCGGCGTTACCCGTGCCCTTGAACTCCTCGAAGATGACCGTGTCACCGGTGGAACCGGTCTCGACCAGCGCCGTGGCGATGATGGTCAGCGAGCCGCCGTTCTCGATATTGCGGGCCGCGCCGAGGAACCGCTTGGGCGGGTACAGCGCGGTGGAATCCACACCACCGGAAAGGATTCGGCCCGAGGCCGGGGACGAGTTGTTGTAGGCACGACCCAATCGGGTGATCGAGTCGAGCAGCACGACGACGTCCTGACCCGCTTCCACCAGGCGCTTGGCCCGCTCGATGGCGAGCTCGGCGACCGAGGTGTGATCGCTCGGCGGACGGTCGAACGTGGAGGCGATGACCTCGCCGCGCACGGAGCGCTGCATATCGGTCACTTCCTCGGGACGCTCGTCCACCAGCACCACCATCAGGTAGCACTCCGGGTTGTTGGTGGCGATCGCGTTGGCGATGTCCTGGATGACCATCGTCTTACCCGCCTTGGGCGGGGACACGATCAGCGCGCGCTGACCCTTACCGATCGGCATGATCAGGTCGATGATGCGCGTGGTCAGCTTGTTCGGCTGAGTCTCCAGCCGCAGGCGCTGATTCGGGTACAGCGGGGTGAGCTTGTTGAATTCCGGTCGGCGCTTGGCACTTTCGACATCGCCGCCGTTGACCGTGTCCAAACGCACCAGCGGATCGAACTTCTGGCGCTGGTTGGACTGATCGCCGTCGCGCGGAGCGCGCACCGCGCCGGTGATCGCGTCACCGCGGCGCAGGCCGTTCTTGCGCACCAGGTTCATCGACACGTACACGTCGTTCTGCCCGGCCAGGTAGCCGGAGGTGCGGACGAACGCGTAGTTGTCGAGGACATCCAGGATGCCGGCGACCGGCTGCAGGACGTCGTCCTCGCGGATCTCCATCTCGCGGGCCTCGCCGCCGCCGGTGGCGACGCCGTCACGGTCCCGCCCGCGACGACGCTCACGGAAGCGACGACCCCGGCGGCCACGGCCGCCTTCCTCGTCGTCCTCCACGCGGTTGTCCCGGTTGTCGCGGTTGTTGCGACCGGTGCCGTTCTGCTGGCCGCCGTTGTCGTTGCGCTGGTTGTTGCGCTCGCCCTGGTTGCGTTCACCCTGGTCGTTGCGCTGATTGTTGCGCTCGCCCTGGTTGCCGCGATCGCGACGACGCTCGCCGCCCTCCTGCTCGCCCTTGTCGGCGGCGGGGGCCTCGGCGGTGGTGTTCTCGGCATTGGCGCCGCCGCGCTGCTCGCGACCGCGACGCTGCCGGCCACGGCCGCGCTGGCCGCCCTCGCGGCCGTCCTGAGCGGACTCGGACTCGCCACCCTCGGCGCGGGCGTTCTCGCCCTCCTCGCGCTTGGATTCGCGCGTCTCCGAAGCGTTTTGGCGCGCCTCGGACTTCTCGGCACGGTTGGCCGGAGCCTCCGCCTTCACCTCGGCGACAGCCGGAGCGGGATCGGCGGCCGGAGCGACCTGGACCGACGCGGACTCCCCACCGGTCGCGTCCTCGGCCTTGGCCTTCGCGTTCCGGGTGGCCTTGCCGGTGGCCGGCTTGGCGCTCGCGCCCCCGGACTGGTTCTCCTTGATAGCGGCGATGAGATCACCCTTACGCATCCCGGAAGTGCCCCGGATACCGAGCTCTCCCGCAAGTGCACGCAACTGCGGCAACAACATTCCAGTCAGCCCCGATCGTGCGACGTCAGTTTGTTCGCTCATCTTCGAAATCTGTCCGGAGTCACTTTCGCGGCTACCCGAGGACGCTGAATCGCTATCCGTCCCGGGTGTCGCGAGCAGGTCCGTATCTGTCACGGAAATCCTTTCCTTCCCTCGACCGCCGTGTGCCTGTTCGAGGGTTCCTCCTGCAGTCCGGTCTCGTGCCGAACTCGGATGCCGTATCGCCTGTCTCGCCGGGCCGGTGGGGTCACCACCACGTGGGCTCCGCCACCAGGAAAAAAGGTGGGAGAGATCATTCCAGTTGACTGGCTACCCCCAAGTTTCGAGCCTCAAGCCTCGAGCCTGAGCAAGGAGCCTCTGGAGCGATTTGCCCTGATGAAGCACCGGCGTCTGACGCGCACGATGTACGGACTCGCTCAGGATAGCTCCCACCTTTTGCATCGGCAAGGCAGGCGCGCTGTCAATCGACCAATACTCCACCGGCGATGCCGGGCTCCAGGACGCGCATGCCGTCGGCAATCGCGAGTTCGCGCAGTTCTTCCGGGAATTCGCTGGTCGCGAAGGCGAGCACGGTCGGTCCCGCACCCGACACGGTGGCCGCGATGCCCGCGGCGCGCAACCGCTCCACCCATTTGGTGGTCAACGGCAGGGCCGAGGCGCGGTAGCCCTGGTGTAGCCGGTCCGCGGTAGCGGGAAGCAGCAGGTCGGGCCGTTGCGTCAAGGCGACTACCGCGAGCGCGGAACGGCTCGCGTTGAAGGCCGCGTCGACGTGCGGAACCGACTCCGGGAGCAAACCGCGGGTGTGCGCGGTGGCGGAACGTTCCTCGGGAATGAGCACCACGGGCCGCAGCGACGGATGCGGTTCCAGGCGCACGGCGCGATAAATGCGCGCGTGATGTGCGTCCGCACTGCCGTTTTCGTCCGCCGAACGGTCGGTTTCGGTCCAGCACACCACGAATCCGCCCAGAATGCTGGCGGACGAATTATCCGGGTGGCCTTCGAATTCACCGGCCAGTTGCACCAGCACATCGTCGCCGTAGGCCAGTTCGGGATCGAACTTCGCGGCCAGTCCGCGCCCGGCCGCCAGGCCGCCGACAGCGGCCGAGGCGGACGAGCCCATGCCCCGCGAATGCGGAATCACGTTGCGGCACACCACGTCCAGACCATCGGCCCAGACGCCCGCGGCCTGCAGGCCGCGCTCGATGGCCCGCACCACCAGATGCGAAGGGCCCCAGGGCACGTCGTCGGCGCCCTCCCCCTCGACCCGGATGGTGAGACCGGAGTCCGTGGTGGACACGATGATCTCGTCGTAGAGCCCCAAAGCGATTCCGAGGGAATCGAAACCCGGACCCAGATTGGCGCTGGACGCCGGAACCCGCACGGTGACGGAGATTCCGGCGGGCAGCGTCCGCGTCATGAGTTGAGCGTCGCGCGCGGTCAACTCAGGCCAGCTCGAGCTCGTGGGCCACGGCGACCGGGTCGACCGCGATGGGCTTGACCTCGGGCATGCCCTTGAGGGCGTTGTCCGGGTCTTTGAGGCCGTTGCCGGTCACGGTGCAGACCACGGTGAGGCCGGCATCCAGCCAGCCCTCGGCGCGCGCGGCCAGCAGACCGGCGACCGACGCGGCGGAAGCGGGCTCCACGAAGACGCCTTCCTTGGCCGCGACCAGGCGGTACGCGGCGAGGATCTCGTCATCGGTGGCCGCGCGGAACGCGCCGCCCGACTCCTCCTTGGCGGCCACGGCCTGGTTCCAGGACGCGGGCGCACCGATCCGGATGGCGGTGGCGATGGTCTCCGGGTTCGACACCGGAGCACCGTTGACCAGCGGCGCGGCACCGGCGGCCTGCACACCCAGCATGCGCGGGCGCGAGCTGGTGGTGCCGTCGGCGAAGTACTCGCTGTAGCCCTTCCAGTACGCGGTGATGTTGCCCGCGTTGCCGACCGGCAGCACATGCACATCGGGGGCCTTGCCCAGCGCGTCGGCGATCTCGAAGGCGGCGGTCTTCTGGCCCTCGATACGGGCCGGGTTCACCGAGTTCACCAGGCCGACCTCGGGGAAGTCCGAGGTCACCTTGCGGGCCAGCTCGAGACAGTCGTCGAAGTTGCCGTCCACCTGAATGATCTTCGCGCCCAGCATGACCGCCTGGGCCAGCTTGCCCATGGCGATCTTGCCGGACGGGATCAGCACCGCGCAGTGCAGACCGGCGCGGGTGGCGTACGCCGCCGCCGAGGCCGAGGTGTTGCCGGTGGAGGCGCACAGCACGGCCTTCTTGCCGTTGTACTTGGCGTCGGTCATGGCCATGGTCATGCCACGGTCCTTGAACGAGCCGGTCGGGTTCGCGCCCTCGACCTTGAGGTACACCTCGCAGCCGGTGAGCTCGGAAAGATGATGCGCGGGCACCAGCGGGGTGCCGCCCTCGAAGAGAGTGACGGCCCTCCAATCGGCGGGAATCGAGAGACGATCCCGGTACGCGTCGATCAGACCCGGCCAGGGGGTATGCACGGCAGTATTTTCTTTGCGGCCAGCCGCAGCAGCTCGTGCGGTTGCACTCATTCCTCGGTGCCTTCCAATCTCAGAACACTGGTCACGGACGTGACGGAGTCCAGTTCGGCCAACGCGGCAACGGTATCCGCCAGCGCGGATTCCTGCGCGTGGTGGGTCACCACGACCAGGCGTGCGCCCTCGTCGTGGCCCTCCTGGCGGACCGTCGAGATGCTCACATGATGCTTCGCGAATTCACCCGCGACCGCTTCCAGCACACCGGTGCGGTCGGCTACCTGCAGGTTCACGTGGTAGCGGGTGGGGGTGTCGCCGATCGAAGCGATCGGCAGTTCAGCATAAACCGATTCGCCCGGAGCCCGGCCACCGAAGAACTTGTTGCGCGCCGCCATCACCACGTCGCCCATCACGGCCGACGCGGTCGGCGCGCCGCCCGCGCCCTGACCGTAGAACATCAGGCGGCCGGCGTTCTCGGCCTCCACTACCACGGCGTTGAACGCGCCGTTGACGGACGCGAGCGGGTGCTTGCGCGGGATCAGGGCCGGGTAGACGCGCACCGAGACCTTGTCCTTGCCGTCCTCGTCGCTGACGCGCTCGGCCATGGCCAGCAGCTTCACCGTGCAGCCCACGGCGGCGGCGGTCTCCAGATCCTCGGCGGTGATCTTGAAGATGCCCTCGCGGTAGACGTCGCCGGAGGTGACACGGGTGTGGAAGGCGACGGAGGCGAGGATCGCGGCCTTGGCGGCGGCGTCGTAGCCCTCGACGTCGGCGGTCGGATCGGCCTCGGCGTAGCCCAGGCGGGTGGCCTCGGCCAGCACGTCGGCGTAGGCCGCGCCGGTCTCGGCCATGGCCGAGAGGATGAAGTTGGTGGTGCCGTTGACGATTCCGACCACGCGGTTGACCCGGTCGCCGGACAGCGACTGGATGAGCGGGCGGATCACCGGGATCGCGCCCGCGACGGCGGCCTCGAAATACAGGTCCGCACGGTGGTTTTCGGCCGCGGCGGCGAGTTCGCCGGTGAAGTCGGCGAGCAGCGCCTTGTTGGCGGTGACGACCGACTTGCCCGCGTTGAGGGCGGCGCCGATCAGGGCGCGAGCGGGATCGATGCCGCCCATGACCTCCACGACGATGTCGACATCGTCACGGGTGACCAGGGTTTCGGCATCGGTGGTGAGCAGCTCGGCGGGCAGGCCGCGGTCCTTGTTCAGGTCGCGCACGGCGACGCCGCGCAGCACGACCGGGGCGCCGACACGGTTGCACAGGTCATCGGCGTGGTCGCGAATGATGCGAACGACCTCCGTGCCGACCGTGCCCATACCGAGGACCGCGACGCCGATGGGATGATCCTGTCCCCACACGCCAGTCTTGTTCTCGGTCATGCCTTCACCTCCAAGCTCAGTAGGTCCTCCACCGTCTCACGGCGAAGAATCAAGCGCGCCTTGCCATCCCGCACAGCGACCACGGCGGGCCGGGTGAGCAGGTTGTAGCGGCTCGACATCGAGTAGCAGTACGCGCCGGTAGCCGCGACCGCCACCAAATCGCCCGGGCCCACATCGGCCGGGAGCCAGGTATCGCGGATGACGATATCCCCACTCTCGCAATGCTTACCGACCACGCGAGCCACCACCGGACCGGCCTCGCTGGAACGCGAGACCAGTCGGCAGTCGTACTCGGCCTGGTACAGGGCCGGACGGATGTTGTCACTCATGCCGCCGTCGACGCTGACATAGCGTCGGCGATTACCGCCGTCGAGCACAACATCTTTGATGGTGCCCACCTCGTAGAGGGTGACGGTGCCGGGGCCCGCGATGGCGCGGCCCGGCTCGATGGCGATCTTGGGCTGCGGCAGCCCGATCTGCGCGGCCTCGTTGGCGACCAGATCGCGCACCTTGGCGGCGAATTCGTCCAGCGGCGGCGGATCGTCGCTGGGAATGTAGGAGATACCGAGGCCGCCACCGAGATCCAGGGTGGCGATCTGCGTGCTCTTGTCGGGGCCGAACTTGTCGCCGACCTCCTGAAGCAGCTTGAGCATGCGGCGGGCGGCGACCTCGAAGCCGTCGATCTCGAAGATCTGCGAGCCGATGTGCGAGTGCAGGCCGACCAGGCGCAGGTTGTCGGACTCGAAGACCCGCGCGATGGCCTCCAGGGCGTCGCCGGAGGCGATGGAGAAGCCGAACTTCTGATCCTCGTGCGCGGTCGAGATGTATTCGTGGGTATGGGCTTCCACACCGACGGTCACCCGGACCAGCACCTCGGCGACCTTGCCCGCGCGCTTGGCGATGGCCTCCAGCCGCTCGATCTCGATTAGCGAGTCGACGACGATGTGACCGACCCCGGCCTCGACCGCCAGCTCCAGCTCGCGCACCGATTTGTTGTTGCCGTGCAAGGCGATTCGCTCCGCGGGGAAGCCCGCGTGCAGGGCCACCGCGAGCTCGCCGCCGGAGCACACGTCCAGGTGCAGGCCCTCGTCGCGGATCCAGCGCGCGACCTCACCGCACAGGAAAGCCTTGGAGGCGTAGTGGATTCGCGCGTCCTTGCCGAAGGCGCGGACCATATCCCGGCAGCGGGAACGGAAGTCGTCCTCGTCGATGACGAACAGCGGGGTGCCGTACTCGGCGGCCAGCTCGTGCACCGGCACACCGGCCAGCCGCACCACGCCGTCGGCGTCGCGGGAGGCGTTGCGCGGCCACACGTTCGCGGGCAGCTCGATCATCTGCGCGGGGGCGCTGGGGCGCTCCGACAGGGTCGGGGCGTGCGGGATGTCCGCGTGACGGGGACCGGCGGGGTGGGCACTCATTTACATACGCTCCGGGGCAGAGACGCCTAGCAGGCCGAGACCGTTGGCGAGCACCTGACGGGTCGCCTTGACCAGCTCGAGGCGGGTGGCATTGAGAGGGCTGACGGCGTCGTCGCCCTGCGGGATGACGCGCAGCGTCTTGTCGGACTGGAAGGGGTGGTATGCCCCGGCCAGCTCTTCCAGGTAGCGCACTACCCGGTGCGGCTCACGGGTTTCCGCGGCGGTGGCGACCACCCGCGGGTACTCGCCGAGGGTGCGGATCAGCTCGCCCTCGCGGTCGTCGGTGAGCAGCGCGAAGTCCGGCGTCACCGAGGCGAAGTCGAACGCGGCGGCGTTGCCGATGATCTGATTGGTGCGGGCGTGCGCGTATTGCACGTAGTAGATCGGGTTTTCGCTGTCCTGCTTGGTCCACAGGTCCAGGTCGATGTCGATGCTGGAGTTCACCGAGGAACGCACCAGCGAGTAGCGGGACGCGTCCACGCCGATCGCCTCGACCAGGTCGTCGAGGGTGACGACGGTGCCCGCGCGCTTCGACATCCGGACGGCGGCACCCTCTTTCACCAGGTTGACCATCTGGCCGATGAGCACCTCGACGGTGTCCGGGTCGTCGCCGAAGGCGGCCGCAGCGGCCTTCAGCCGGCCGATGTAGCCGTGGTGGTCCGCGCCGAGCATGTAGATGCACAGGTCGAAGCCGCGCGAGCGCTTGTTCTGGAAGTAGGCGATGTCACCGCCGATGTAGGCGGACTTGCCGTCGCTCTTGATGACGACGCGGTCCTTGTCGTCGCCGTACTCGGTGGAGGCGATCCACCAGGCGCCGTCCTTCTCGTAGAGCTTGCCCGACTCCTTGAGCGTCGCGATGGCCTTGTCCACCGCGCCCGAGGCGAACAACGAGCTCTCGTTGAAGTACACGTCGAAGTCGACGCCGAACTCGTGCAGGTTCTGCTTGATCTGCGCGAACATCAGCTCGACGCCCTCGCGGCGGAACACCTCGTGGCGCTCGGCCTCCGGGAGTTCCAGCACTCCCGGATTCGCCTTGACCAGAGTGTCGGCGATGTCGTTGATGTACGCGCCCGCGTAGCCGTCCTCGGGCGTCGGCTGCCCGGTGGCGGCGGCGACCAGCGAGTTGGCGAAGCGGTCGATCTGCGCGCCATGGTCGTTGAAGTAGTACTCGCGGGTGACGTCCGCACCCTGCGAGGACAGGATCCGGCCCAGCGCGTCGCCGACCGCGGCCCACCGGGTGCCGCCCAGGTGGATCGGTCCGGTCGGGTTGGCGGAGACGAATTCCAGGTTGATCTTCTGGCCCGCGAAAGCGTCCGCCGTACCGAACTTTTCACCGGCCGCGAGAATCTTCTCCACGATCGCGCCCTGCGCGGCCTTGGCCAGGCGAATGTTCAAAAAGCCAGGTCCGGCGACCTCGGCGGCGTCGATGCCCTCGGCCTGAGACAGCGCCTCGGCCAGCAAGGTTGCGAAGTCGCGGGGATTCATTCCCGCTTTCTTCCCTACCTGCATGGCCACATTCGTGGCATAGTCACCGTGCTCGGGGTTGCGGGGACGCTCCACCTTGACCTCGTCGGGCAGGACCGCAGGGTCGGATCCACGTTCGACAAGTACCTTCGCCGCGGTAGCACGAAGGAGATCTGCAAGGTCAGCTGGAGTCACGAGTCACTATCCTATGGTCCGAGCAGGTGTACGCCGCGCGCGGGCACCACCGGGCATTGCCCAGCAAACGATGCGGCCGCGTCGTTTGATTGTCCGACACGTCGAAGAGAGCACAAAAAGCATGCCGAGCAAGACCAGTGCCAAGTCGGCCAAGGCCATCAAGGCAGCGGGCAAATCGGCCGGGTCCCGTAAGGGCGGTGGCGGCAGAGGCCTGGGCGGTAAACGCCAGATCCCGTGGCTGATGATCGGGGCCGTCGTCTGTGTCCTCGCCCTGATCGGCGGCATCGCGTGGGTGATCGTGCCCCGGATCGAGGACCGCCGGGAGACCACCGCCGCGCAGACCGACGTCAAGGACTTCGTGCCCACCCCGCAGCAGAAGGATCCCTCCGACAAGATCCAGGGCGTGGTGAAGAAGGAGTACCCGGCCGGTATCCACATCACCGCCAAGCAGCGGGTGGCCTACGACCAGTCCCCGCCCTTCGGCGGACCGCACGACGGCTCCTGGGCGGCCTGCACCGGCGTGGTGTACAGCAAGGCGATTCGCACCGAGAACGCCGTGCACTCGCTCGAGCACGGCGCGATCTGGATCGCCTACAACCCGGACAAGGTCAGCGGCGACAGCGTCAAGGAGCTGCAGCGCATGGTCAAGGGGCGGCCGTACATGCTGATGTCGCCGTACCCGGGCCTGGACAAGCCGATCTCGCTGCAGTCGTGGGGCCACCAGCTCAAGCTGGACAGTGCCGATGACGCGCGGGTCAAGCAGTTCATCACCGCGCTGCGCCTGAACCAGAACACCTACCCGGAGGTGGGCGCGGACTGCGCGAACCCGACCTTCGACGTGAACAACCCGCCGGCCTTCGACGCGAGCGCGCCGGGCGCCGACGCGATCCCGATGGACGGCAAGGGCATCCAGGCGGATCCGTCCGAGCTGGGTGCGGGCGGCAGCGGTATTCCGGGCATGCCCGGCGGCAGCATCCCGGGCGTGCCCGGCGGTCTGACCCTGCCGACCGACACCCCGACCGTGCCCGAGGGCATTCCGGCGATCCCGGCCCCGACCGACGCCCCGACGCAGCCGGACACTCCGGCTCCGACGCAGTAATGCCGCCGTTCATGTCCGACGTACCCGATCGCAGCTCCGAGCCGGAGCCCGCCGCCGAGCCCGACCAGCATCCCCGCCGCAACCAGCGACAGGTGGTGCTGATGCTCGGCATCGTCGGCGTGCTGCTGGCCGGATTCCTGGGCGGCCTGCTGGTCAGCAATGCCATGCACACCAAACCGGAAACGCCCGGGACCGTGGATGTCGGCTTCTCCCAGGACATGTCGGTGCATCACGCGCAGGCGGTCCAGATGTCGGGCATCGCACTGTCCGGATCCACCGATCCGGCGGTGAAGCGGCTGGCCTACGACATCCTCACCACGCAGGCCAATCAGGCCGGACGCATGCAGGGCTGGCTGCAGCAGTGGAACGAGCCGTTCATCGCGCCCGACGGCTACATGGGCTGGATGACCGACATGTCGGCGCACGAGCATTCGGGCACCGCCATGCACATGGGTCCGGTGCAGACCATGCCCGGCATGGCCACCGATCAGGAGATGGCCGACCTCGGCAAGGCCACCGGCACCGCGCTGGACACGCTGTTCCTGCAATTGATGCTGCGCCACCATCAGGGCGGCATGCCGATGATCCAGTACGCCGAACAGCGCGCGGACACGGACGCGGTGCGTACCCTGGCGCAGAGCATGGCCAAGACCCAGCAGAGCGAGGCCGATCTGATGACCCAGATGCTCGTCGAACGCAAGGTCTCCCCGCTCCCGATGAACTGATCCGCCGGACCGGGCGCGCCGAAGCGCCCGGTCCGCGCCGGTTTTTGGTGCACGGCAAGCTATGCGATACGCTTTCCCCGCCCGACCGGGAGACCGGACGGGACCATCCCCGCCCTCGTAGCTCAGGGGATAGAGCGTCTGCCTCCGGAGCAGAAGGCCGCAGGTTCGAATCCTGCCGAGGGCACCACGTAGGCCCCGACCGTGAATCACGGTCGGGGCCTTACGCATTTCCGCGACTCGCCCGGCGACTGACTTATCGTGCCATCGTTGCCGATTGGGATTCCGCTTCGGCGGCCCGGGCGGGAAGGTGATAGACGTGCATCGCGGTGTCCGGTTGTGCAGGAGGCAACCGGGCACCGCGAGCGCGTTTCTCGGGTCGAGCCGCCCATAATCGGCTGTGCGCCTTACAGAGTGAAATGGTGACAGGCCGGTATGTTCTGAGGGGTGTCCGAAAACCAGAGCGCCCGTATCGAACCGCCGCAGCGACGTGTCTCACGCCCGCTCGCCGGTGGGTTCGCCACGGCGCTGGCGGTCACTGTCGCGGGGCTGAGCCTCACCGCGCCCGCCGCAGCGGTCGGGCCGGAGGGGGCGACCGACGCCGCGTCGTTCTACTCCCCCGCCGAGGATCGGGTGCCGGGGACGCACGGGTCGGTGATTCAATTGCGGCCGCTCACAGCCGATCCCGCGCTGGCGGGGGCACGGAACTATCTGGTGCTGTACCGGTCGATCGACATGCACGGCAATCCGGTCGCGGTGTCGGGCACGCTGGCGGTCCCCGACGGCGTCGCGCCGGTCGGCGGCTGGCCGCTGATCTCGTGGGCGCACGGCACCACCGGCGTGGCCGATGTGTGCGCGCCCTCGGAGGACACCTCGCCGGACTTCCCGGCGCACGATTACACCTCGCTGGTGCGCCGGGTGCAGGAGCGCTGGATCGCGGCCGGGTACGCGGTGGCGCAGACGGACTATCAGGGATTGGGCGGCGCGGACCCGCACGGCTATCTGATCGGCACCGCCGAGCAGCGGGCGGTCACCGATATGGCCAGGGCCGCACGGCAAGTCGATCCGGATATCGGCACCCGCTGGGTGGCCATGGGCCATTCGCAGGGCGGGCAGGCCGCCATCTTCACCGACGCGCAGGCCCAGCAGTGGGCTCCGGAACTGCAACTGCTGGGCTCGGTGGCGCTGGCCCCGGCCTCCCATCAGGGCCTCGGGCTACAGGCCACCCAGGCGGCCAACTCCGTGGGCGTGGCGGGCGCGCTCGGACCGCTGACGGGTGGGGCGGTGTCGTTCCTGCCCTTGATCATTCGTGGCGCGCAGACGGTGACGGACCTGGATCCGGCCCGATTCCTCACGCCCCGTGCGCAATCCATGCTCGGCCAGGCCGATACCGGCTGCATCGGCCAACTGCGGCAACCGGATTCGTGGGGCGGTCTCAACGCCGACGATGTCTTCACCCGCGACGGCGACATGTCCGCGCTGATCCGGGTGCTGAACGACAACGACCCCAGCGCACTGTCTTTCACGCAGCCGCTGCTGGTGCTGCAGGGCCGCGCCGACACCACGGTTCCGGCGCTCGCCACCGATGCCATGGTCGCGCAGCAGCGGGTCGCGGGTCAGCCGGTCCAGTACCGCGGCTATCCGGGCGTCGATCACCGGGGCGTGCTGGAGGCATCGTTCAATGACGCCCTGGCCTGGGTGGGCACCCGCTTCGGCCGCTGACGGTCAGGCCGGATCCCAGGCCGGATCACGACCGAACCAGGCGGCCAGCCGGTCGTAGGCGGGGGCATCCTCGGAAATCGGGACCTCCGGACCGAAAGGCATTCCCGGACCACGGTATTCCGGCTTCAACAGCTGCTTGGACCAAGCGAGACTGCGCTCGGCCAGTTCGGCGTCGAGAGTCCGGTGCTGGCCGGTGGCGGTAACGAGATCCCATGTGTGCATGGCGAATTCGGCGATCTGCTGATCGGCGCGCCCGCGCAGCGGGGCCGTTCCGCCCATGCTCGGCACCGGCTGTTCGAGGTCGGCCGCCCGCCACACCTCGAGCAGCGCCAGGGACCGGCGGCGGAACTCCTCCGCCCAGTTCTCGCCGATATCGTCGGGCGGCGCGGACCAGTCGGGCGTCCCGCCCTGCGCGGAGACGGTGAAGTCGCGCAGGATCTGGCCGATGAGGTGCCGCATCAACCTCTGCACCGGCCAGTCCTCGCACGGCGTCGGGAGCGGTGCCTGCTCCGGTCCGGTCGCGGCGATGACATCGCCGAGTTGCGCCACCGCGCGCTCGAGCAGATCGACCGTCGGGTCCACGGGTGCTGTGTCGGCCATGCGGCCAGACTAGACCTGCGGCAGGACGTTCCGGACCCCATCACGCAATGGCATCACGCGCGGTACGGAGCCGTCGCCGCTGGTCGAGGGCCGTGCGGGCGTGCTCGCCTCGCCGGGCGAGCGCACCCGCCACAGCAGAGCCAGTCCGACGGCGCAGCCCAGCGTGATCACCAGCGCGATCCATCCGGGCAGCGCCGAGGTCGCGCCCTCCGGATCCCGGTACCAGTACGGCGAATAGGCGATCCGCCCGAAACTTCTGCCGCGCAACGCCACCACCAGGCACGGCACGATCAGGACCGCCACGGCCACCACGGCGCTGCCCGCCGTCTTGGGCACCGCCGCACCGAAGCAGTAGCCGATGATCAACGCGGTGAGGGTCACCCCGGCCACCGCGAGCGACGGATGCGCGTGCACCACACCGGCGGTGCCGGCCGCGAAGACCGCGAGACCGCCGGTCGCGGCCAGCGCGGTCCAGGGTGAGGCCCAGCGCCGTCCGGCGGCCAGCCCGGCCACCACGGCGAGCACCGGGATGGGCGCGCTCCAGTCCGGGCGCGGCACCGCGATGATCGCGCTGCCCGCATTGGCGATCGCCACCGACAGCAGCACCAGCGTGCCCTCGCGGCCCGGCAGCATGAGGGCCGCCATCACCGCCGCGACGACGGTGATGGCGACCGTCACCCCGATCTGCGCGGCCGTGCCGGCATGCCGGACGAACCATTCGGTCGACAGCGCGGTGGCGGTGACCAGGACGAGCGCGGACAGGATCGGACCGATCGCCAGATCGGTGTTCTCGTCCTGGGCTCCGGTCTCGGTGCGCTGCACGGCGATTCCGAACGCCAGCAGCACGGTCGCGAGCAGCACCAGCCACAGCGGCGGCGTACCGCCGGAAGCCCAGTCGAGGAGTGGATTGCCCGCGCCGGTCGGCAGCGAGGTCTGGTCGCCGATCAGGATCGCCGACAGCGCCCCGATCAGATACGCCCCGGTCGCCACCGGCTTGCCGAAGACCGCGACCGCGAGCGCGCCCAGCATGATGCCGCTGAAGATGGAATCGATGTAGTTGACGGTGGTCATCGCCCCGGTGATCGCGGCGTCGTGATTCCACAGGTGATTGACCACGAGGACGACCGCGCTGCCGAAGGAGGCGATCCACGCGCTGCGCCGCCCGAGCGCGACCACGAGCGCGGCCGATATCACCGCGAACGCCGCCCCCGCCGCGGCCGCCCGCGGCATGTTCAGCACCATCAGATCCAGTTGCAGGGCCGAGCCTTCGGTGCCGACCAGATCGAGCGGGGCCATCAACAGCAGTCCCGCGATGACCGCCCCCAGCAATGCCGCCATCGCCTCCACCGGAACCGCGAACCGGCGGACAACCCCGGGCGTGTCCGCGCCCGGCAGGTGTGCCAACGCGAACTTCGCGCCCATCTCGTCACCTTCCTCCGGTGATGCGACGCCTTCCGCGTTACAGCAATAACGAGCAGCTATCTGTTGGCGAGGTTAACAGGCAGGTCCTGTGTGAATTCTGAGAAGTGCAATCGGTCACATCGGCGGGCGCGGGCCCGGGTGCTGCGGAAACAGATTTCGGGCGCTGCGGAAACGCAGGTTCAGGCGCAGCGGAAACGGAAGGTCGCCAGCGGTGTGACGCCCTGGATCGAGGTGACCTGCTGGGCGGCGTCGCCGTCGAGCGCGCAGCCGATCGGGGTGCTGACCTGGACCCGGTAGCAGCCGGGCGCGCCGGGATAGACGGCCGAGCCATCGGTGCCGGTGGTGATCGTCGCGAGATTCGCACCGCCGCCACAGGGCGCGATATCCGCGGCGACTCCGGCCATGGGGAATTGTTCTGGCCCATAGACGGCCTGAACCTTCAGCGCCGGATCGGCGGGCGGGTCGGCGAGCGCCGGTGCGGCCCACGCGCACGCGGCGACGAGAGCGGATGTGACGAGCAGCGTGCGGCGCACCGGGTCTCCTTCGAGTCGGACAGAGGCGAATCAGCCTCCGCGCCAATATAGGGGCTCGACAGACCGTTCAGTCATATTCCGGGCAGTCGGGGTACCCCGGCTTCGTTCAGACCGTGGCGGTATCGGGCACCGCGGCCGCCCCGGAGGCGGTGCCGTCGCCCGACACGCGTCCGGCGGCGGCGCACTGCTCGGAGGTGAAAGCGACCGCCGCGCCGAGGACTTCGAGCTCGACGCGGTCGCCGACCGCCGGCGCGTCGACGCTGACGCGGCGCACCTGGATGGGGTCGGGGCAGCCGTCGAGGTCGAGGGTGAGCAGCACGTCCGCGCCCCGGAATTCCATGGCGCGCACGGTGGCTCGCCCCGCATGGCCGTTGCCGCTCGCGCGGGCGAGCAGCTGTTCGGGTCGCAGCATGATCGCGCCCGCGCCGGTGGGCGCGTTCACCTGGATCGGGATACGGCCCAGCACGGTCTGCGCGGTCTCGGCGCCGATGGTCGCGTCCAGAAGCACTGTGTCGCCGAGGAATCCGGCCGTGAACAGGTCCGCCGGGGCGGCGTACACCTGCTCGGGGGTGCCGACCTGGGTGAAGCGGCCCGAACACATGACGGCCACCTGATCGGCGAACGACAGCGCCTCTTCCTGGTCGTGGGTGACCAGAATGCTGGTCATGCCCGCGGCGCGCAGGGTTTCGGCGACGGCCTGCCGGGTGGCGGCGCGCAGTCCGGTGTCGAGCGCGCTGAAGGGCTCGTCCAGCAGCATGACCGTGGGCTTGTGCGCCATGGCGCGGGCCAGCGCGACCCGCTGCTGCTGCCCGCCGGAGAGCTGGTGGGGGCGGCGATCGGCATAGGACGCATTCAGCGAAACCATCTCCAGCAGTTCGGTGATCCGCTGCCGATGCTTGCGGCGGCCGTTCCAGCCGCCGAGTCCGTAGGCGATGTTCTGCCCCACGGTCAGGTGCGGGAACAACGCCCCGTCCTGTGCGACGTAGCCGATCCGGCGGCGGTGCGCGGGCACCGAGAACCCTTGCCGGGCAACGATTTCCCCGCCGATCGAGACCGATCCGGCGTCCGGGTTCTCGAATCCGGCGATCACCCGCAGCAGCGTGGTCTTGCCGCAGCCGGAGGAGCCGACCACCGCGGTGGCGCTGCCGTCGGCGACCTCCAGGCTGATGCCGTCGAGCACCGGCGCGTGGCCGAAGGTCTTGGAAACCTGGTCTACGACAAGACGACTCACAGTCCCGCCGCCTTCCTGGATCGGTTGAACAGCAGATAGGTGACCGGCACCGAGGCGACGATCATGATCAACGCGTAGGGCGCGGCCGCCGCGTAATCCAATTCGCCCGACAGCTGCCAGAACTGCATGGCGAGGGTGCGGGTCCCGTTGGGGGCCAGCAGCAGGGTGGCGGTCAGCTCGGTGGCCACGGCCACGAACACCATGGCCGCCGCCGCGGCCGCCGCCGGTGCGGTCAGTCGCAGCGTGACGCGGAAGAACGTCGCGGCGGGTGAGATTCCGAGCGCCCGCGAGGCTTCTTCCAGCCCCACCGGCACCTGCGCCAGCCCGGCGCGCACGCTGACCAACGCCCGCGGCAGGAACATGAGGGTGTAGGCGGCCAGGATGGTGGCGGCGGTCTGGTAGAACGCGGGCAGCCAGCGGATCGACACCGTGACCAGCGCGAGCGCGATCACGATGCCGGGCAGCGAGCTGGTGATGTAGTTGGCCCCCTCGATGATTCGCGCGAATCGCGAGGTGGAGCGCACCGCCACCCAGGCGACCGGGAAGGCACACAGGGTGGTGATGAGGGCGGCGGCCGC